>JAVWHI010000057.1:0-1428 GCA_036640155.1 Oscillospiraceae bacterium
CCTATGACTTAAGTCTACACCAGAACTATGGAAATTTATGTCACATTTGCGTGCGAAAAAATATTTTGTTTTTGCTGTGACTTGACTAATTGCTTAAAAAAAAGTATTATATAAGTATTAAAATAATATGATAGGGGAGTCCAAAATGAAAGATAAAATATGGTCTTTTTTCAGTACATACGGTGAAAAAATAATTGGAACAGTTTTAATACTGCTTGTTGGGCTGTTACTCATAAAACTTTTTATGAAATTTCTTCAAAAAGTCTTTCAAAAAAGCAAGCTTGATGTTACGTGCCACAAGTTTTTACTTTCACTAACAAAAATAACACTTTACATTTTATTAATTATAATAACGCTTTCAAATCTGGGTATTAATATGACCTCACTAGTGACTTTAGTCGGAGTAGGAGGAGTTGCAGTAGGTTTAGCGGTTCAAGATAGCCTTTCTAATATAGCAGGCGGGTTTATAATACTTTTCACTAAACCGTTTGAAGTAGGCGATTTTGTCGAGCTTGACGGAATTTCAGGTACAGTAAAGCACATAAACATTTTACAAACTAAGCTTAATACGCTTGATAATAAGGCGGTTTTTATTCCTAACGGTCAACTTTCAAGTGCTAAAATAGTAAACTACTCTGCAGAGCCGCAACGACGTCTGGATATGAAATTTTCTGTTAGTTATGATGATGATTTAACAAAGGTTAAAAATATTTTATTAAAAATTGTAAACTCTAATGAGCTTTCACTTAAAGAACCGGCACCGCTTGTAGAAATAGAAACGTATTCAGAAAGTGCTGTTGTATTTTGCGTTAGAGTATGGACAAAAACTGAAAATTACTGGAATTTAAACTTTGCAATAAATGAGCAGATTAAGATAGAATTTGATAAAAATTCAATTACCATTCCGTTTAATCAACTTGAAATTAAAATTAAGAAATAAATATAATAAAAAGGTGGTGTAATAGCGTACAAAAAAATATTGTACGCTAGATTATGAAGATTGCATTATTTACAGAAACATATTTACCATATATTAATGGAGTAGTAACACACGTTAAAGCACTTAAAGATGGACTTGAAAAATTAGGCAATACAGTTATGGTTGTTACTGCTGACCCTGATACAAAACGTCATTTTGTTAAAGATGGAATTTTACATTGCCCTGCGGTGACGTTTAAACGTGTCTACAATTATGGACTTGCTTCGCCGGTAAGCATTAAAAGATTGACGATATTAAAGGAGTTTGAGCCGGATGTAATTCATATACACAATGAATTTGGTGTAGGACTTTCCGGAACAATTATTGCAGATATTTTAGGTGGAAACAAGGTAGTGCTGGTGGGCAGTGTGATACAAGAGCAGCTTATGAAGGCGCACAATTGGCCATTTGCGGCAGCCTTGGCCGTGATATTAATGATATTGACAAGT
>JAVWHI010000057.1:1438-8310 GCA_036640155.1 Oscillospiraceae bacterium
ACACAATGTATGATGACTATTTATACTATCTTGTACCTGAAAAATTAGTGCCTACACTTCGTACGATATCACACAAATACTTTAAGTACCTATCTAATCATGCGAGTGCCTTGACAGGTCCATCATCAAAGTGCGAAGAATTTTTCAAAGAATGCGGAGCTACAAAAAGCGTTAGCGTTGTTCCTAATCCAGTTGAACTTGACGTGTTTAATCCTACACATGTCAATAAGACAAGAGCTACTATGTTACGCCAATCCTATAACGTTGCTGCTGATGATACACTTATTGCGTTTTGTGGAAGATTAGGACGCGAAAAAAGCGTTGATGTATTACTAAACAATTGGAGCAAGCATGTTCTGCACGATGATAAATTAAAATTAATGATTTTAGGTGAAGGTCCATGTTTAGAGGAATTAAAAGAGCAAGCTAAAAGTCTTAATATTGATGATTCTGTTGTGTTTGTAGGAAGAGTTGAACACGAAAAGCTACCTGATTATTATGGTGCATGTGATTTATATGTAACAGCCTCCCTTTCTGATACAAATTCTATTTCAATGAAAGAGGCTATGGCAATAGGACTGCCGGTGGTGCATATTTACGACCCATTAAATGCAGGTCAAGTTACAAATGGAATCAATGGATTTATTTATAAAGATTCAGATGAGATGTATAAAATATTTAAGAGATTTCAGTCTATGTCCGAAATAGAAAAGTTGGACTTGAAAAATTCTGTAGTTAATTCAGTTAAAAAATTTGGGTGTGAAGCTTTAGCTAAATATTTAATTGATGTATATCAAGAGGCTATTATTAAGAAAAAATACGAAGTAAAATAATTTATATTAATACTTTTTAGGAGAAACAAATGAAACAAGCTTTTAAAGCTACATCAAAAAATAACGAACTAACTGATAAAGTTATTAGCTTTACTGTTAGTGAGGAATGCGAATTGCTGGAATTTTTATTAGAACACGTAAAGGGAAAATCCAGAAATAATATCAAAGCTATGCTGTCTCGAGGCGACGTCACGGTAAATGGAAAAGTTAAAAAGCACTATGACTTTTTACTAAGAGCATCAAATACCGTGGAAATAGGTCAAAAAAAACAAGCGTATTATCAAATAAACCCTCTACTAGATATTATTTATGAAGATGATGACATTGTCGTTATAAATAAGCCTAGTGGGCTTTTATCGATGTCGACGGATAAAGAAAAAGATAATACTGCATACCACTATGTCACGGACTATGTAAAGCTTAAAAATCAAAACAATCGAGTTTTTATTGTGCATAGATTAGACCGTGAAACTTCGGGGATTATTATGTTTGCAAAGTCGCAAAAAATGAAATTTGCATTACAAGAACATTGGAACGAACTAGTACAATACCGTGGATATACTGCTGTGGTTGAGGGAAAACCAGAAAAAGACAGCGGTAAAATTACGACATGGCTTAAAGAGACAACAACACATTTTGTATATTCAAGCGGTCATATTGGTGATGGCTTGGAAGCTATAACTAATTACCGTGTAATTAAGCAAAACGACGAATATTCCTTACTAGAAGTTTGGCTTGATACAGGAAGAAAAAATCAAATACGTGTGCATATGAGTGAGATGGGTAACCCAATTGCTGGCGACAAAAAATATGATGCACAAACCAATCCTATTAAGAGAATTTGTTTGCATGCAAATAAACTTGAGTTTAAACATCCTTTTACAGGCGAAATTATGTCTTTTCAAGTGCGTTCTACTAATAAAATGCTAGCTCTTGCCAAAAACAAAAACAATGTCAATGTAACGCTATAATGATGTATAAAAGGAATGAACAATATGCCAAATAATCTTTTAGGGGTAATTGAAGCAAAAAAACCGGAGTTTTCAAAAGGGCAGCGCCTAATTGCTGATTATATTACAAATCATTATGACAAAGCTGCATTTATGACTGCATTAAAGCTTGGAACAACGGTTGGCGTTAGCGAGTCAACCGTTGTTAGATTTGCGTTTGAGCTAGGTTTTAACGGATATCCTCAACTTCAACGAGTTTTGCAAGAAATGATTAAACACAAACTTACTTCGGTGCAAAGAATTGATGTCGCTAATGATATTATGGGTAATGGGGATGTACTTGAAAAAGTACTTAATCTTGATATTGAGAAAATCAAAAAAACCCTTGAAGAAACTTCAAAAGAAACTTTTAAAGACGCTGTTAATGCAATAGCATCAGCAAAGAAAATATATATACTCGGTGCTAGAAGTGCTTCGGCACTTGCAAGTTTCATGGCGTT
This sequence comes from Oscillospiraceae bacterium, assembly GCA_036640155.1. Taxonomy (GTDB): domain Bacteria; phylum Bacillota; class Clostridia; order Oscillospirales; family Ruminococcaceae; genus JAVWHI01. The sequence goes on from JAVWHI010000057.1 coordinate 3,722, forward strand.
TTATTTCAACTTGATGTTTGATAATGTAAAGCTTATAAGCTCATCAAGTACAAGCGAAATGTTTGAGCAAATAATAAGAATGCAAGCAGATGATGTTATAATCGGCATCAGCTTTCCACGTTATTCAAAAAAAACTGTCAATGCTATGCATTATGCTAAAAATAGTGGAGCTAAGGCGATTGCCATAACAGACAGTGAGGATTCACCGCTTGCAAAAGAAGCAGACTTTTTACTTAAAGCTAGGAGTGATATGGCGTCATTTGTTGATTCGTTAGTAGCTCCGTTAAGCCTAATAAATGCACTTATAGTTTCTGTAGGACAACAAAAAAACGAAGATTTGAAGTTCATTTTTAATAGGCTAGAAAACATTTGGGATGAATATGATGTTTATGAAAAAACGGAGGATAACAACGTTTAAATGAAATATGATGTTATTGTTATCGGAGCAGGTCCTGGTGGAATGTTCGCAGCTTTAACCGCTGCACAAAACAAAAAAACTGTCGCTATAATTGAAAAAAACCAAAGAGTTGGCAGAAAACTTATGATTACAGGAAAAGGTCGATGTAACATAACTAATGCTTGTGATTGTGCTACCATGCTTAAAAATATACCGACTAATTCAAAGTTTTTATACAGCGCATTTTCACAGTTTTCAAGTGATGACGTTATTCGCTTTTTTAGCGAAAACGGTGTTCCTACAAAGATAGAACGAGGCGGAAGAGTTTTTCCTGTCTCGGATAAAGCAGTTGACGTTGTTGATGCACTTGTAAATAAACTTAAAAGCAGCAACGTTAAAATTATAACGGACACTGTAACAACAATTTTGGTAGATGAGCAAAAAATAACAGGAGTGTGCTGTTTAAGATGTGGCGATGTGAGTGCTGACTCTGTTGTTCTTGCAACGGGCGGTAAATCATATCCACTCACAGGCTCAACTGGTGACGGATATAAATTTGCACAAGAAGTAGGACACACAGTAACAAACATAGTGCCTTCGCTTGTCGGCATTGTTACAAATGATGACATGTGTCATAACTTGCAGGGACTGTCGCTTAAAAACATTCGTCTTTCTTGTGTTGATAAAGTTAAAAATAAAGAGATTTTTTCGGACATTGGAGAAATGTTGTTTACTCATTTTGGTATATCAGGGCCACTTTGCTTGAGTTTGAGTGCGCATTTAAGACCATTTGAAGCAGCAAGGTATATAGCAGTGCTTGACATGAAACCCGGCCTTTCACACCAACAGCTTGATGCAAGAATAATTCGAGATTTTGAGAAATTTAGCAATAAGGATATTTCTAATGCTTTAGGCGAATTACTTCCAAGAAAGATTATACCGACTATGCTTATGCTTGCAAAAATTCCACCATTTGAAAAGGTGAATCAAGTAAGTAAAGAACAACGCAAAAATCTATGTGAAGCAGTAAAATGTATTAAAATAGATATTGATGGATTTTCGCCGATTGAAGAGGCAATTATTACTTCCGGCGGAATAAATGTAAAAGAAATAAATCCAAAGACTATGGAAAGTAAGCTCGTTTCAGGGCTTTATTTTGCAGGTGAAGTTATTGATGTAGATGGATATACAGGTGGCTTTAATCTGCAAATTGCCTTTTCAACTGGATTTGTTGCAGGAATGAATTGTTAAAAAGAAAGAAGAGTAGTTATGAAAGCTGTAGCTATCGATGGACCGGCTGGTGCTGGTAAAAGTTCTATTGCAAAACAAGCAGCGTTAGAATTGGGATTTATTTATGTTGATACGGGTGCATTATATCGTGTAATAGCTTTAAATGCCCTAACAAACAATATCGACACGCAAAATGAACAAGCAATTTGTGATAGCCTTGATTTAGTAAAAGTTGAACTAAAGTTTATTAATGGGTCGCAGTGCATGTTTTTGAATGATGTTGACGTTTCAAGTGAAATAAGAAAACCTCAGGTGTCAATGTGTGCATCGCAAGTTTCGGCTATACCTCGTGTACGAGAATTTTTATTCGGATTGCAACAAGATATTGCAGCTAAGAATAATGTTATAATGGATGGGCGAGATATAGGCACAGTAGTTTTACCAAACGCTGATGTAAAAATATTTTTAACTGCTTCTCCTGAAGTAAGAGCAAAAAGACGTTACCGTGAACATATTGAGCGTGGTGAGAGTGTAGATTTTGACACATTACTTGAAGATATTAAAAAGCGTGACTACAATGATTCAACACGTGCAATTTCGCCACTCAAGCAAGCGGACGACGCAGTTTTAGCCGATACATCAGACTTAAATTTACAAGAATCAATTGAGCTTGTTAAAAGCATTATTCTCAAAAAAATTGCAAAATAACATGTAAAAATGTTCAGAAGGGATATTAAAAAAATGAGTTTTTATACTGTTGGCAGAAATGTATGCCATTTTTTAATGAATTTTATTCTCAAAATAGAAATAACTGGTCAGGAAAATATACCTGTTGGAAAAGGCTTTGTTTTAGCATCAAATCACCGGTCATTTTACGACCCTGTGCTACTCGGAATAAAATGCAAACCACAACTTTTTTTCATGGCAAAGGCAGAATTATTTGAACATAAAATATTTGGATATTTGATAAAAAAAGTTGGAGCTTTTCCAGTTTCACGAGGAAAAGGCGATAATTCTGCAATTGAAAATGCTATTAATATTGTTAAAAGCGATAGAGTTTTAGCAATTTTTCCGGAGGGTACACGCTCAAAAGACGGAAAACTTTTGCGTGGAAAGTCTGGTGCGATTGTAATTGCTGCTAAAACAAAATCGGATATAGTCCCTGCGGCAATAAGTTTTACAAAAAGAAAATGGCTACGAACAGTAGCTCGTGTTAAATACGGTAAGCCAATTACGTTTGAAGAACTGGGTGTGTATTCTGATAGCCCGTCTGAAATAAAGGGTGGAAGCAGGCTACTGATGGGTAAAATTGGTGAGCTTCTAGACTCGATAAGTTAAAGGGGAATAAATGATGGCAATTATTACTGTTGCTAAAACTGCTGGGTTTTGCTTTGGAGTGAACAGAGCTGTAAATTTGGTTTATGATTTAATCGAGCAAAAAAAAGTTTCAACGCTAGGACCTATAATTCACAACAGCCAAATGGTTGCTGATTTAGAAAGCAGAGGCGTTACGGTTATAGACAATTTGTCGCAAGCAAAACCTGACGTTACAGTTGTTATTCGTTCACATGGCGTAGGTAATGATATTTACCGAGAACTTGAACAAATGAAACAGCCATTTGTTGATGCAACATGTCCGTTTGTAGCTAAAATTCATAAAATTGTTGAGCGAGAATCAAGTGAAGGCGCAACAATTATAATTGCTGGTGATGAAAACCATCCAGAGGTTCAAGGAATTATTGGGCATTGTAAAACTAAAGCTTATGTAGTAAACAAAGCGGAAGATTTAGAACAATTAAGTAATAATTTGGAAATAGAAGAAAAAAATAATTGCATATTATTAGCTCAAACGACGTACAACACGACATTTTGGGAAAATTTAATTAAAAATGCGAAAAAACTATATACAAACATCAAAATATTTGATACAATATGTAGTGCGACCAGTGAACGTCAAAGTGAAGCTGTACAACTGGCAAGTGAGAATAATTTAATGGTTGTAATTGGTGGTAGACATAGTTCTAATACCAAAAAACTTGCGCAGGTATGCTTAGAGCATTGCAAGACTGTTTTAATAGAAACAGCAAGCGAGCTTTCTAACATTAATTTGTTTAATTTTGATAAAATTGGCGTTACTGCCGGTGCTTCAACCCCGGCTTATATAATCAAGGAGGTTCTTACTACAATGAGCGAAATATTACAAAACGATGATGAGGAGCTAGACTTTGCACAGTTACTAGAGCAATCTTTAGAAACTGAAAAATTATATAATGGCAAGAGGGTTAAAGGTATTGTTACAACAGTTGCTGCTAACGAAGTACATGTTGATATCGGTGCAAAACAAGCCGGTATAATTCCTGCATCTGAGCTATCAGACGACCCTAACATTAAGATTGATGAGCTAGTGAAAAAAGGCGACGAACTTGATTTGTGCGTTGTCAAAGTTAATGACCAAGAGGGAATTGTTACACTTAGCAAAAAACGCTGTGATGCACAAGCAGGACTTGATAAGTTAAAAGCTGCGTGCGAAAGCGGAGAAATTTTAAGCGGCGTTATAACTGATGTTGTACGTGGCGGAGTGTTGGTATTTTCAAACAACTTAAAAGTGTTTGTACCAGCATCACAAGTTTCTGATAAACGAGTTGAAAATCTTGAAACTTTAATTAAAACACCTGTTGAGTTTAAGGTGCTTGAAGTTAACGACAGACGTGGACGTGCTTTAGGTTCTATTAGAGCTGTTATGTCCGAGCAAAGAAAAGCAAATGAAGCTAAAATTTGGGATAGTATTGAAGTCGGAAAAGAGTATAAAGGTGAAGTAAAATCTATTACTTCATATGGCGCATTCGTAGACATTGGCGGCATCGATGGTATGGTTCACATTACTGAATTATCATGGCTAAAAATCAAACACCCATCTGAAGTTGTTAGCGTTGGCGACGTGATTGACGTATATATTAAATCT
>JAVWHI010000058.1:0-8147 GCA_036640155.1 Oscillospiraceae bacterium
TCATTTTCTTAACCATTTGACCGCCAACTGAACCAGCTTGTTTTGAAGTTAAATCACCGTTATAACCTTGTTTAATGTTAACGCCTACTTCGTTAGCAGACTCCATTTTAAAGCGATCTAATGCTTCTCTTGCCTGTGGAACTACGATTTTCTTAGCCATAATTTTTATTCACTCCTTACAAATTTGTTTTGCGTTTGCCTTAATATTATTGTCACGCAAGTTGAATTTATTAAAAGTAAATTTTGGAAAAGAAAAATTACACTGTGTTTTATTGTAGAATTGCTTTTTTTATTTGCATTTTCAGTTTAAAAAAACATAGTTAAAGTCGTAGAAAAGTGAATTTTTAAAACAATATTAGTGTTTTACTATTAGCAAAATCGTACCAATTACAATGGCACTTAGACCTATAATAGTCTTTTTAGATAGCTTTTCTTTCAAAAAAGTATGAGCAAAAAAAGTTGTCACAACGACACTTAACTTGTCAATCGGTACAACGATGCTAGCTTGTCCATATTTTAATGCACTATAATAAAAAAGCCAGGAAAGTCCTGTTGTAATCCCTGATAAGAGTATAAATACCCAGCTTTTTTTGTCAATCTTACTTATATCACGCTGTTTGCCTTGTGCTAACACTATTGCCCATGCCATAATTAAAACTACAACTGTACGTATTGCTGTGCCTAAATTTGATTCTATATCCTGTATGCCAATTTTTCCTAAAATCGATGTCATTGATGCAAAAATAGCAGAAAAACACGCATAAAAAAACCATTTGTAGTTCGATTTAGAATTAACTTTTGTAGTTTCTTTTTTAATCATCATAAATGTTCCGGTGAGAATTGCACACATACCTACAATTTTATTAAAAGTTATGGATTCTCCCAAAAACAAAAATGCCAAAAGCATTGTAAGTACTGTGCTTAATTTATCAATTGGAACTACTTTATTTACATCGCCTAGCTGTAGTGCTTTAAAATAACAAATCCAAGAAGCACCAGTTGATATCCCTGAAAGCAACAAAAAAATCATTGAATATGGTTTAATATCAACTATTGTATCTTGTGAGCCTACCGCAAATACCATCAACCATGCAAAAAATAAAACAACAATTGTCCGCAAAGCAGTTGCTAAGTGTGAATCTGTATCTCTAATACCTATTTTAGCTAAAATAGCTGTAATGCCAGCAAAAAAAGCTGAAAATAACGCATAAACTACCCACATAATATCGCTTCCATTTTATTAATATGTCCGCTGACTGCACTGTTAAAATATAAATTATAATCTGCTAGACTATAATTTATACATATGATTAAGTGGACCCGATCCTTTACCCAAATTTAAATTTGCATTTAATGCTCCTGTCACATATTCTTTAGCGTTTTTCACACTTATTTCTAAAGACTCACCGTTTGCTAAATTGCAAGCAATCGCTGAGGATAATGTGCATCCAGTACCATGAGTATTTAAATTATCAACTTTCAGTCCCTTATATATAACGCATTTGTTTTGAAAAAGTAATAAATCATCTGCCGAAGCTTGAAGGTGTCCGCCTTTAACAAGCACTGCACCGGTGATTTTTTCGCTTATTTTTTGTGCAGCAATAAACATATCCTCTGTCGTTGCAATTTTCATTGCACAAAGTGTTTCAGCTTCAGGAATATTAGGTGTAATAATATCTGCTAATGGGAGTAAAGTTGTAACTAAAGAGTCCATCGCCTCTTGAGTTAGCAATTTGCTACCACTCGTGGATATCATTACTGGATCAACAACAATGTTTTTAGCTTTGTATTGTTTTAATTTTTGTGCTATAACTTCAATTATTTCAGCATTTGAAACCATACCTATTTTCACCGAATCTGGAAAAATATCTGTAAAAATGCAGTCTAGTTGCTTTGCAACAAACTCTGGGGTTACATCTAAAATACCAAAAACTCCAGTAGTATTTTGTGCTGTTAGCGACGTAATCACGCTCATTGCATACATTTTATGTGCTGATATTGTTTTGATATCCGCTTGTATTCCAGCGCCACCACTACAATCAGATCCTGCAATTGTCAAAACCTTTTTCACTACTAATTTCGCTCCTTTGTACTATTTCATCGTGCTTCTTATAAATACTCGTAATATAATATACTTTTTACAACTACTTTAATTAGATGTAAATTACTGCTCTTTTGCTATAATAGATAAAAAATCATGATAAGAAGTTATATAATAATCTGATATTTCTTTTATCTTTTCCTGAACACTATCGGCGGATTTATCATAAACTCCAGCAACACAAAAACCGTCTGACTTTGCAGATTCAATTGCATGAAGCGCATCCTCAAAAACTATTGTGTTTTCCTTGTTCGTTCCAATTGTTGAAAGTGCTTTTTTAAATATTGTGGGCGTGTTTTTATCACATTCGAGTTCAGTGCAGGTGATAATACCGCTAAAATATTCGCTTATTTTTGTAAATTCAAGTGCTTCCTCTACCATATACCGGTCAGTTGCAGTCGCAATGCACATTTTAACATCATCTTTTTTAAACGCTTGTAATAGCTCCAACATACCGGGTTTTATCTTAACTACACCTTTATAAAAATATTCAATCATGCCATTAATTTCATCTACTATTTCATCCGTGCTTTCTAATAAGCCATAATTATCTTTGAAATATTGTGCTGCTTGTAATATGCTCATCTTCAAAAATTGCTTATTTAGACCACTTGGAAAAACTATTCCTTTTGACTGTAAATATTTTTGTGCAATTGTGTCCCAAATAAACATAGAATCTAAAATAGTTCCATCAAGGTCAAAAATTGCTCCTTTTATTTTCATAAACCCACAACGCTTTCTGACAATTTAAGAAGTTGTTGACACTCGTCTTTAATATTCTCGCTTGCAAAAATAGCAGAAACAAGTGCAACTCCATTGATACCAGTATCACGCAAAAGTTTAATATTATCCTTGTTTATTCCTCCAATTGCCACTACAGGTATGGAAACCGCACTGCAAATTTCTTTTAAAGTTTCGTTGCTAACAGCATCCGCATCTAGTTTAGTTGAAGTCGAAAACATTGCTCCAACTCCAATATAGTCAGCACTATTTTCCTGTGCATCTATCGCCTGCTCTAACGTGTGAGCCGAAACGCCCAAAATCATTTTGTTGCCAATTTTTTTCCGAACATCACAACTTGTCATGTCTTCTTGACCAACGTGAACTCCGTCCGCACAGCATTTAATAGCAATATCTACATTATCGTTTATAATAAAAGGAACTGAATATCTGTGACACAACTCTTTAATTTTATAAGCCTCTTGCAAAAATTCATCATCACTGATATGTTTTTCTCGAAGTTGAATGCAAGTTACACCACCTTTTAAAGCTTTCTCAACTTGTGACTCTAAAGTATTCCCATTAAGCCACGACCTGTCAGTAACCGCATAAAGTCGCATATGTTTTTTATCGAATATCATATTTTGCACCGCTTTCAAGTTTTTCTTCGTCCAAATTATAAATTTCATCTATAATATTATTCCGTAAACTTGCATTTCCCTCGTTTGGATTAAGTCTTTGTTTTGCTCTTTCACCGCAAATGCCCATTGCACAAACCGCAGCAGCTGTTGCACCAATAATATCTTCCTTATTTGCACAAACATATGCAGCAACCATAGCACTAAGCATACATCCTGTTCCTGTGACTTTACTCATCATGGAGTCACCGTTTCTAATTATATATGCACTTTTTTCATTAGCAACTATGTCAATAGCTCCTGTAATCGCAATTACTGAACCTGTTTGCTTTGCAAAGGATTTAGCAAACAAAACTGCTGCGTCAAGCGTTTCATCACTTACCATATCGCATATATCTACGTCTACCCCACCACTTGCTGTGCTTCCAAGCGCTAATGTGCGTATCTCAGACATGTTTCCACGAATAACTGCAAATTTTACTTCTCTTAAAAGCTTACACGCAGTTTCTGTACGCAAAGTCGATGCACCTGCACCAACTGGGTCCAAAATAACAGGATGTGCAAGCGAATTTGCTTTTTTGCCTGCAACTAACATTGATTCAATAGTTGATGAATTAAGCGTTCCTATATTAATATTTAATCCACTGCAAATAGTTGTTATTTGAGCAACTTCATTAATATCATCAGCCATAATTGGAGACGCCCCACATGCAAGCAATATGTTAGCGCAATCATTTACAGTCACATAATTAGTAATATTATGTATTAAAGGGGCTTGTTGACGTAAGTTTGATAGTTTTTCTTTAAGCATATATGTTTACTCCAATTATTTTTCCGAGCAAAACTCGACGTTTTTGCCCTCTAAAATCATATTTGTAGTTCTAACCGCACACATTTTACCACACATAGAACAAGTATGGCGGTCAGCCGGAGGTGTACTTTCAAAATAAGCTTTTGCTTTTTCGCCATCTATAGCAATGTCAAACATTTTATCCCAATCCATTTCATGTCGTGCATCTGCCATTTCGTTATCTAACTTAGTTGCATTTGGTATTCCTTTTGCAATATCAGCAGCATGAGCCGCTATTTTACTTGCTATAATTCCCTCTTTAACGTCACTTAAATCTGGTAATCTTAAATGCTCTGCTGGTGTAACATAACATAAAAAGTCAGCACCGTTTGCAGCGGCAATAGCGCCACCTATAGCTGAAGTTATATGATCATATCCTGGAGCTATATCTGTTACCAATGGGCCTAAAACATAAAAAGGTGCATTATGACAAATTCGTTTTTGTAAAATCATATTTGCAGCAATTTCGTTCATTGCCATGTGACCCGGACCCTCAACCATAACCTGAACATCTTTATCCCATGCTCTTGTTGTTAAATTGCCAAGTTCAATAAGCTCACTTATTTGTCCGGCGTCTGTGCTGTCTTTAATACATCCTGGGCGAAGTGCATCTCCCAAGCTAATAGTTACATCAAACTCACGTAGAATGTCTAGAACATCATCATAGTACTCAAAAAACGGATTTTCATTCCCAGTCATAGCCATCCAAGCAAAAAGCAAAGAACCACCACGTGAAACAATGTTCATCTTTCTTCCTTCTCGACGAAAAGCTTCTACTGTTCTTTTGTTTATTCCTGCGTGAATTGTCATAAAATCGACGCCTTCTTGAGCGTGTGCTTTAACTACCTTTAAAAAATCCTGTGCAGTAATTTCAAGTAAATCTTTTTCAAGATATCCTATTGCATCATACATTGGCACCGTGCCAATCATTGCAGGTGACTTTGCAATAAGTTCTTGTCTAAACGTGTTTGTCTTACCGTAATTACTAAGGTCCATAATTGCTTCTGCACCAAATTTAATAGCCATTTCAACTTTTTGCATCTCAGTGTCGTAATTTTTACAGTCACCGGAAATTCCAAGGTTAACATTAATTTTCGTTTTTGTTCCTGTACCGATTCCCTCAGGTGAAAGTGATTTGTGATTAACGTTTGCCGGAATTGCGACCTGACCTATAGCTACAAGATGAAGTAATTTGTTTATATCCATATCTTCTTTTTGTGCGACTACTTCCATTTCAGGAGTTATAATGCCTTTTTTAGCAGCTTCCATTTGTGTTTTATAATTTTTCATAATCAGGAGCAGAAAAATAATTCTGCTCAAAGCACCTACTTTCATATAATTTGTAAAAAACGGGAAACACCAAAAGGCATTTCCCGTTAAAAGCAATTGTTTTTACTTCCTACGTTGGCATTACCCAAATCAGGTTACGGGTCGAAGTTGATAACTTCCTCTCAGCCTGCACACAAGCTCCCCAAAAATAGCTATATCATACTTATATTATACACTTTAATTCATCAGTTTTCAAGTAAATTTGAAAATAAATTTCTCTTAAAATCAGTTGACGTTATAGTATATTTGAAGACGTCCATCTTTGGACGGTGAAATAACTTTGTTACTGCTTATTGATGTCGATATGATGTCCTTAATTAAAATACCGGTTTTATCACAATCTTTAATAAAATTTTCATTAACACTTCCGTCCATAATAGCAATTGAATAAAGCCTATCTTTGTCGATTTTATTACCATCTTTATCAGCTACTTTGCTAATTCTTTCTCCTAGAGGTGCAGCTGGTGAAAATTCCATCTTTAAACCTGAAAAATAATAAAACCACCCGTCTATATCATTGTCAATTAATATTGAATGCTCGAGAGTATTAAGTAAATCTTCACCGGTCATTTTGATTTTACATAATTCACCTGTTTCATTGTGTCTTAAATCCGGCATAATTCTTTTTATATCAGTTGACGTTATAACTCCATTGTAAAACCTTCCATTTATACCTTTACCATTGTTTCTTCCGTCTTTTCCATTATCTAAAAACAAAGCTATTTCACAACCGCTTTTTTTGCACATTTCATCAGTTATGTAATTTGCAGTGTCAATTAAAGAAAAATCTTCACTTGCAGAGCCTAATATAACTGGTGTCCACGGAGTTGGCGGCGAAAGATTTTCTTTGTCAACCGCTGCACAAACTTCTGCGATGGTTTTAGTACCTGAAAGCATCGCAGAAAGTCCTCTTCGCAATGCCCTTGGTGCGTTTTTAATTGGATTGAATGCAGCATATTTTCCATGCACTAATGCAGGCATCATATCAGCGATTTCAGGAGCTTGTGGCGGTGGCATATCTTTTAATGAAGAAAGCATTCCGCCTGTGTCTCCACATAAACTTTCTTGACCTTCGGTTGTACTTATATATTCAAGCACTTTCATTACTAAGTCTAGCTTGACTTTGTTTTGAGGATTTGCAAGTTCCTTATTTGCACCAATAAAGCATATCGGATAAATTCTCGCCCAAGACGCATTTTCAGTTTCATTGAAAAAAGGCATTAATGCAAATTCGTCGGTACTTCCTGCAACACCATATCCCATATGCGTTAATATTACAGAATCTTCAACCATTGCACATTGTCTTGAAAAAAGCATTTTTTCACGCTCTGCATATGTAACATTTAAATCACTGCTTTTGAATATACCAGCGTCTATCATGTACTGAAAGGTTTCCAAAGCGGGCGTAAAGTGATCAGCAAATTTACCGATGCCATCACTATAATCATTAATCCAACGCATATCTTCAGGCTTACTAAAGCAGTCCTCATAGCTATATCCTATAAATGCGGTATCAAGAACTTCGGAATTTCCAAATCCAAACTGCAACGAGCGAATCCCCGACTGCTCAATTTGTTTGCATAAATTAATAAATCCACTAAAATTATTTGGAACTTTCCAACCTTTTTCTTTGAATAACGTTTTGTTATAAACAATTCCTCGAATTTGTGAAGGACCCGGTAAATAATAAAGCTTGCCATCCTGCGAAATTGTATTTAACATACCTGTCGTGTATTTACCGCTAAGAGGTAATGTCGACAAATCCAAAAATCTATCTTTCCAAAATTCCCTGCCAACTTCAAGAGGCCAAGTCATAACAATATCAGTTAAATCATTATGTTTTAATCGAGCCTTATATTCCGACGTTCCCATATCCTGAGAAAAATTACCAACTTGAATAATGTTGACTTCTGGAAATTTTTGCTCCACAGCACGCTCAAATGTATTAATAGTAAAAGCGTTCTTAACTAAAACTGTAATATCTGTTTTGTCTTTGGAAAGTTGCTTTTGAGTGATTATTTCTTTAGTATTATACTGTTTTTTGAAGTTATCACACGAAACCAGCGAAATTGACATTATCATAACCATAAAAATTAACATAATACGCTTTATCATACGACACTTCCTTTTTTTATTTTTACCTCTTGCAAATATTATTTAATCAAATATCTACTCATTTGTGGTATTGTAAAAAGCAAGCTTTTTAAATTGTTCAATAGGCATAGGCCTTGCAAAATAATATCCTTGAATAAAATCACAGCCCAGTCTTTTTAGCATATCTACTTGAGCACGTTCTTCGACGCCCTCTGCAACTGTTTGTAAATTTAATGCTTTTGACATTGAAACAATACTTCCAATAACTGATTCACTTCGTTTTGAATTTCCATTAGTTTCTTTGAAAAAAATCCTGTCAAGCTTGATAGTATCAACTGGTATGTCCTTGATTAAATTAAGGGATGAATAACCACTTCCAAAATCGTCCATTGAACAACCAAATCCAATCGACCTG
>JAVWHI010000059.1:0-6763 GCA_036640155.1 Oscillospiraceae bacterium
TCTTTTTACTACCGTCTGAAATAGCTTGATTAATAAGCTCATCAATAGGATTGTCGTCTATATCAAATGACTTTCCTTTTTGATTTTGTTTTAATTCTTCATTTTTTTGCTTTTCAATTTGTTGTAATTCCTGTGGAGTAGGTTTAGGTGAATAAACAGGGTGATTCGGTAAAACTTCCGGTCCTAAGTCAACATCAATATCAAATTTTGTTTGACGTTTTTTCTCAATATCCTCTCGTTTTTGAACATAACTATCAGACATTTTTTTAACTGGTTTTGCAACTCCTTTAAAAAATCCAATAAGTGTAGCACCTGATAAAAGCATAATGAATGCAAACAGTAAAAGAATAATTATAGTTATTGAGCCTGCTTTTCCGCAAGCCGCAAATAAAGGCCAACCTAATATTGCACTAAAAAGCCCTCCACCTTTTAATAGCACTCCATTTTCAAATAGGTTTCCTAATACATCAACAAAGTTATCGCCAACATAAGGAGTTTTTATACATATTTCAAAAAGTCCGCAAAACAGTGCCATTAATACACCTGTTTGCCAAATTTTATGTTTAATATCCCCTATTGGCTTGTCAAGCGTTGCCATTACAGCTATGTAAATTAATGCGATAGGTAAAATTATTGCAGATAATCCAAAAATTCCATAGAAGAAATTATGTATCCACGTCCAAACATTTTCACCTTTTATCAAAACAATTGCACCTATTAGCACTCCTGCTGTAAACATAATCACAGCCGCTATTTGTTTTTTCATTTTTCGGTGTTGGTCATATGTAGATTTATAATTTGGTTCGCTAGCATGTTTTTGACTGGGTGTATTTTTTTTTGTTGTAGTGGTTACCTTTTTTGTTGCCATATTCATCGTCCTTTTTTAAATTATGTAGAAATTGCAGATATACTGCAATTTGTATTTCTAAACTCTGTTTGCTTGTATTTTTGTCCCTAATTGATAACTATTATTTAAATAATCTTTTGGATTCGTAGAAATCAGTCTACTAATTACATACGAGTCCTCCATTTTAACCGCATCTATAATGCAATTATTTACATTAATATATTTATGTTCGCAAAAATTAATTTGATTTAAAACAACATCAGTGTCAATTATTGTTTGTAAAATCATTGTGTTACTTCCTTTTTATTTGCTTTTGAAACTGTATTTTTTTGCTCATCTATTAACTCGTATAAGCAGTTAATTGCATCAGAAAGCCCACCTAAATGGTCAATCAAACCAAATTCAACTGCATCTTTGCCATTTAAAACTGTTCCAACATCCATTATTAGTTCGCCAGTGTTCATCATTAAACTCGTGAATTTTTCCGAAGACATATTGGAGTTTTGAACAACAAAATTAACAATGCGTTCTTGCATTTTTTCAAAATAAGAAAGCGTTTGAGGAACGCCTAACACAAGTCCGCTCATACGAACAGGGTGAATAGTCATAGTCGCTGATGGTACAATGTAGGATTTTCTTGCACTGACTGCTAGCGGTACGCCAATAGAATGTCCACCGCCTAAAACGATTGACACCGTTGGTTTTGTCATACCTGTAATTAGTTCAGCAATAGCAAGACCTGCTTCAACATCGCCACCAACCGTATTTATCATAATTATTAAGCCTTCAATGTCTTTATCTTGTTCAATTGCAACTAATTGTGGAATAACATGTTCATATTTTGTTGTTTTGTTTTGAGATGGTAAAATATAATGTCCTTCAACTTGTCCAATTATTGTAAGACAATGAATTACATGTTTACCGTATGTTGTTACCGAACCAGTTTGCACAATTTGTTGAGTATCTTGCTGTGAGTCATCATCGTTTTCTTGATGTTGCTCAGGTGAATTGGGGTTAACAATAGTAGTATCGTTCATTTTATCCTCCAAGTAAAGATTTTATTGGTCAATCTTAGTTTGATAAAGAACTCACTTATTATACCTCAATTATTTATATTGTACCATAAAAAAGTTCTAAATGCAATTACAGCGATAGCTTAATCTTCAAGTTGTTTTGCCAAAAAAGCAGACGCTACTTGAATTAATTTAATTTGGCAATCAGTTGCTAGACTAGTCTCATCTGAGGATAAAAAAAGAATGCAACCACATATATCTCCTGCGGCGATAATTGGCGAACTACAAAGAGCAAATCTTTGTATTCCTTCAACTGGTTTAATCTTGTTACAATTTGCGTCGGTACACGCAATATTAATGCGTTGCAACATGCTTTCTTCTAAAGCTGGCGAAATGCGTCGCTCAATTATTTCCTTTTTAGGAATACCAGAAACTGCTATAACATGGTCTTTGTCACAAACTATTACTGGCATACTTGCTGCTTTGTAAAGCACATCTGCATATTGAGTTGAAAACGCTAATATTTCTCCAACTGGAGAATATTTTCTGAAGATAACTTCCCCTTCACCTGTAGTATATATTTCAAGTGGGTCACCTTCACGTATTCTCATTGTACGTCTTATTTCTTTTGGAATAACAACTCTGCCTAAATCGTCGATTCTTCTTACTATTCCTGTTGCTTTCATAGTTTAACTTCCCCCAATA
Source organism: Oscillospiraceae bacterium (assembly GCA_036640155.1). Lineage (GTDB taxonomy): Bacteria > Bacillota > Clostridia > Oscillospirales > Ruminococcaceae > JAVWHI01. The sequence continues at coordinate 2,566 of JAVWHI010000059.1, forward strand.
TTAATAATGATTGTAAAAATATTATTAGCTAATAGCAAAATATTATACTATGATAGTTAAAAAAATTATCAATATATAGTAAAAATTATAAATTTCAATTTGCAGTTTTTTAGGCTATTATAATAAATGTTGAAGAAAGCAAATAGATCCTACAAAAGAAATTTAATAAAAAATGCAAAAAAGTAGAGCATATTTGAATAAAATCCGCTAAAATGGAATTGACTATAACACCACGAAACGGAGGATCAAATATGCTCTATAAACATTTTACCAAAAAAATGCGATATGTTTTAATGCGACAAAAAAAGAGCCAAACTCACCCCTTGTTAAAAGGGCAAATTTGGCTCTACGGTTGTGTATGTAATTTTCAAAAATCTTTGGCTTATCTTTAATTTGAACGGATGGACGGTTAAAGTTATGTGAAGTCCATCGTTTTATGATGGCCTCTGACATTTTAACTCCAACCGCATGACAGCTCTGCCGTTAATAATAGCTGAGAGCTTATCTGTTCGAGTTAATTTTTAGGCTAACTGCCCGCCAAATTTATTTTTATTTATCTTAGGCTCCTTTAGTGATCGACTTTTAAGTAGCATGTAAATGTAACTGCTTTTGAGGATATAATATTAAGATTTTATTCTTCCATCTTAGCTATATACTTATTAAGCCAAAATGGTTGTATAATACAATAAAATGCCATAGCTACTGCATTTGCTATAACAACACCAATCCAAGAATGAAGTGCATTTATCAAAATAAATGATAGTGGTATTTTAATAATTGCTCCTATTCCAAAAAATATAGCTTGTGTTTTTAGTTCACCGGCACCATTCGCTACACTTGACAAAACACTATTCATAATCATCAGCCCACTTAAAGCAGCAAATGCAAGTGCATATAAATAATTAATTTGTATTACTTCTTTTCCTAGCCAAATGTTTACAATAACCTGTAAAAATGGTATTATTAGAATTTCCAAAAGACAGCCTAAACCACCAAAATAAAGCAATCTTTTATACAGCTTTTTAACCCAATCAAAATTTTTCTCAGCTAAAGCTTTTGTAACTACAGACCAAATAGGCGTTAATGCTAATGAAAAAATTGTGCTTCCCAGTGTAAATAGTTTATAATAAATTTGATATTCTACTACATTCTCATTGCCGGAAAATGCAGTTATTAAATATTCATTTGTACTCATTATTATCATATACATTACCTGAACAAAAAAGAATATTCCACCGAGTGACAAGACTTCTTTTGCGTATTTAAACTCAAAACTTTTAATAGATGGCTTTGAATTTTTTAGTTTCGTTGCGAACACCATAATATTGGCTACTAATAGCGGTAAAATAACAGCTGCAACATGCACAATAGCCATAATAATCATATTTTTATCATTATCGCCCGGCTTTGCGATAAGTACATACAAAAGCGTTATAATTGATGTACACAATGTCAAAAAATTAGTCAACGAGGATTTTTGCATAGCATATAATATCGAAGTTATTAATTTTAAAAAGAACTGTAGCATTATACCTGTAAATACAATCTTAACGGTAATATTCAAAGCATTTTGAGATACAATGTCACTTGTGATATTGAATACTTTATTCCAGTTAATAAAATTAAATAGGCACAAAAACCCTATTATACATACTACTATTAACGCACCAATCGAGATATATGCCGAAGAAATATATTTTTTCGCCTTTGCTTCATCATTATTTGCTATACATTTTGCAACATGGTTTCTTAATCCATTACCTATTCCTAAATCAAAATTCAATATCCAGGATAAAACAGACAAAAGCGTAAACCACAATCCAAGTGCTGTTTGATCGTTAAAATATCTTAAATATGCTGGCATAGTAGCTAATGAAATAATAAGTGCAAATCCTTTAATTGCAAAAGCTCCAATTGTGTTTTTAATAACAATTCTATTGTTTTCAGATGTATGACGTAGTTTACTTACGATTTTATTTATTTTTTTCACCTTCATCTAATACTATATTCCCTAAATTCTTGACAAATTCTACATCAAGCTTTCTTATTCTCTCTCGGCTGGCATAATTATCATTAATGTTAATCTTTTTAATCGCCTCTGCTATTGCTTGTGGTGTATCTTCATCATAATAATAAAGCAAATCATTAATAGCTGATGTTTCTAAAGCTAAAAAATATTTACTTTAACTATTTTTGCACACATTTCCTTGATCTGATAAAGAAGTTAATTCTCCCAATAACAGCTTTTTTGATGTGTCAACTTTCTCTTTAATTACTTTATTATGATTATCATCATATTTTATTTCATCAAAAAGAAATGGCGTTAAATTTTTAGTATTTCTGATAATTCGATTTGTGAAACTATTCCAGTTTAACAAGTCTTCAATACGCTCATTTGTGTTTTCATCCGGTAATAATGTTGCAAAATGTTTTTTAAATATAATTGAAAACAATGTAGCATGAAAAGATGCAGATAAAACAAAATCAGCATAAGCGATATAGCTCAATATTTCTTCAGGACCTAAATCCTTTAAAAAAATATCGCAATTGCATTTTTGCGAAAATCCAGAACATAATACAACTTTTACATGCAATTTATTGGAAATATATTTAATAGTTTCGTCTAATAAAGGTGAAGGTGCAACTAAATATACAAGCATGTATTTATCTATATTTGGCCTTCTTACAAATTGCATATAATCGCTGCTTTCTAATAATAAAACTGGATCGACGCAATGTTGTGCTTTTATGCCAATAGATTCCAACAGTGTAACAGATGATGATTCTCTTACCGACACAAATGAAAAACTGTTTAAGCTTTTCGATAAATTCTCCAATTCTGCTTTAGAAAAATTGTTTTTCCCCATACTTGTTCCATATGACATTTTTGTTGACTCGGTAAATGCTAATTTATATACATCATCATTCCCACAGTCGTGAAATGGATTCCACAACTGATCTCCACCGGAAATAAACACATCTGCCTTTATCGGGTTTTCAATAAAATCATTTTTATTAGTATACCTTTTTTTAGTTAAATTCATGTTTGTCATTATAAAATGGCTGAATTTCTTCTTGCGTTTTTGGTAAGACTTAAAATTTAAAAAGACACCAACCATGCTTCTAAAAGTATGTGGCAAAAAATACGAAGGTTGATAATCTATTGTTTCAACAGTATGTCCGTGCCTTTTTAAGAATGTTTCAAGCGCATATGCTTGAAAAGCAGATCCAAAGTTGGGTATGCTATGGATGGTTATTATTTTAATATTCATTTTTTTGTCTCGTTTCGTTTGATTAAAGTCAATAGTTTTCTTTTAAATGAAGCTGGAATTGCTCTTTTTATAGTTGGAATTATGTATGTGAGTTTACAATCCTTTTGCGCAGTTTTTTTAAATCCGTCTTTTTCGATTCTTTGATAAACATCATCACGTTCTTTTGGTCTTTGAGATGGCACCTTTAAATTCCCGTTTTCGTTTACCGCATATTCTAACTTTGATTCAAAATAAACAAGATTAAATTTTAAATCGTTAAAAATGTTTTTTGATTTTTCATTATTAAGAAAGACTAAGGAAACTCCGTTTTTATTATAAATTTCCGGGTGATATTTTTGTACGTTCCAAAAGTCCGCTATTGTAAAGTCACCTTCACGAGTCGAGCAGGCATACTTGCATTTATAACAAGATTCTCTATAAATATCGCCCTTTAAATAATAATAATAATAATAATCGTTGGTTGGAAATGTGGATTTTATGATGTTTTTTTCTTTTTTATTAATAATATATGACCCCGCAGATGCCCAGCCATGTTTTTGTTTATCTCTAAATTTATAATCTATTACTTTACCACGATGTTTTTTTTCAAGGAATGAAAGATATTCGTGAAAAATTTTATTGCTTGGAACTCCATGACAAACAAGGTCAACTGTAATTAATGTCTCATATTCGTTTTTTAGAAAGCACTTTAATCCAGCTATTTGACAAGGTGTACCTGTGTATAATACATATGTACCACTCGTTAGAAATTCTTTAACACGTGTATACGTATCAAGCGTATCACTCTGAACATATTTGGAGCCTCTAATAGGCAACATATCTTCTTTATTGTTTATTATGACATGAATTGGATTAAACTTTTCATCATATTCACAGCCAACCACAACACCATTTTTCTCCAACACATAATTCGCAAGTGCAGAAAA
>JAVWHI010000059.1:6773-7894 GCA_036640155.1 Oscillospiraceae bacterium
GCTGGATTTTAAAATATCTTCGTTATTATTTATAACAGCATAAACGATAGGACTATCCTTACTAGAAGTATTATTGTCGTTCATATATGGGCATGACTTTTCACAAAGCAAACAATCTATACACTTTTCTTTATCGATTTTAGGATATAGAAATCCCTCCTTGTCAGTTGTCATAACAATTGCATTAACGGGGCAGACTTGCTCACATGAACGGCAGCCATAACACTTGGATTTGTTGTTGCTATCTAAATATTCCAGCATATTAATTTCTCATTTCTTTAAATCATTAATTAAATCTACAAAGGCTTTGGGCGTATTTTTATAGAATTTTTTCTCTAAATCATCGTAATTTACTTGTATATCTTTTGATTTACCAATAAAATTTAAAATTTCTTCTGCAATAATATTAAAATCAGATCTATCCTCATCAAAAATCAACGCACTTGGGTATTTTGTCAAATATTGGGCAGACGGCTCATTTTTGATTGGCAAAGTGCTAATTATCGGTTTACCCGTAGACATATATTCAAATATTTTACTTGGAACCATTGATGAATTACTGTTGCCTATATTTAATAATATATCAGCATTTAACATTTGCTCAATTGATATATCATGGGATACCCTTCCCAAAAAGCTAATTCTGCTTTGATATTTTTCTTTTAGTCTGTCAAACATATCAATACAATTTATTTCACCAATAAATGAAACTTCAATGTTGAACATGCTTATTGATTCTAACAACGAAATAATAAACTTTGGATTTCTAATTGTTTTATTTATTGAGCCAATAAACACAAGTTTATAATTTCTATTATTTCGTTTTTTTTCAACAACACGATTACATGATAATAAAGGAATATCCAATACACTAATTTTATCAAGTATCAGCTCATTATTTTTTTGATGATGTTCCTCGCTTGATTTCATTACAATAATTTTATCACAATTTTTAAATATATTTTTTCCCATTTAAGTCCTATTTTTTCGATTTGTTTTTTTGAAAAACATTTTGGGCCATATCCTCCTGATAATGAATCAAGAAAATATGCGACCATTTTTATATCTTTAAATTTCTTTTTAAGTAAATGAGCTGCGTACAACGAATCAATTGGTGTGTA
>JAVWHI010000060.1:0-7873 GCA_036640155.1 Oscillospiraceae bacterium
TTAGCTGTTGCATTATTAGCAAGCGCAGTTATGGCATTCCCAACAAGCGCTGTAAAACCTGATTCAGAGACTGGTGTTACAGAAGTTGTTTTGACTACAAAACAAATTGACTATCACAGAGGCGAAGGCTCATATTCTGGTATGGTAAAAGATTCTGCTGAGGCATTTACAGAAGCAAGCTATGTTAAATTAGCTGATAGCTATGACCAAATGTCCGACGAGCAAAAAGCTGATGCTACAGCAAAATTAACTGGTGGCGACGGCAACAAAATGGACAAAGGCGAAGGCGAAGGCGCATATAACGTTGCAATGTACAATTTAGGCGCAGGTACTTGGGACGGCAACGATGGTCAAAAAGCTGTTTTTGGCTGGGAAAAAGACCAAGGCTATTTTGATGCAGCTACAAGAGCAATTCTTGGTGCATTAAAAGAAACTGAATTTGTATGCTTTACTGCTGAAGTTCGTGCAGAAAAAGGTACAACAGTTGAATTAGTTCCTGAATTTAGATTCTGGGACGGCCACCAACGTGGTTTAACTAACATTGCTGATCCTAAAGATGAGGATATTTCCGTTACAGCTACTGATGAGTGGACAACTATCGGTACTGATGCAGATGGCAATTTATTAACAATTTACAACACACCAGCTGAATGGAAAAGCCATTTAGATGCAAATTGTGGCGGTGAATTCCGTATCTACAATCAAAAAGATGCTGCTGCTGCAAAATTCCAAATCAAAAACGTAACTCTTTATATTGTTGATACTGCTAAAGTAGTTGAACCTGAAGTTCCAACTGCTCCTGACCTAACTGCTGACGAAATCAACATCATGGGTTATGAAATGGTTAAAGATCCTGCAGTTCCAGGTTCTATCCATGGAGTAAGACCTTACTATGCTGCTGACAACTTCTATGGCGTTGCAAACGACTTGAATAATGATGGCAAATACACATTTGCTGATCTATTACTTCTTGCAAAAAATGCACCTGAAATACCTGCACAAATGGGTACTGAAGGATATACAACTCAAGAAGAATTTGATAATCCATTAACAGTTCTTTCAAAAGAAGTATACGCTAACCAAGCTGCTGGCTATGCAACACCAATGTTCAATGTTGCTAAAGCTGCTGTATTACCAACAACAGGTAATGACTCACCTGCAAAATTCCTAATCGGTACAGGCGAAGATTCATTATGGCACCCATTCAACAAATACTTCCCAGAGGGAATGCCTGAAGGTTACACATTTGCATTCTGTGCAGAATTCCGTACAGAAAAAGGCAAAACTGCTAAATTCGAACCAAACATTATTGTTGGTAGAGATGGCTTCTCAAGAGGCTGGAAAGTAGCTGACGACGCTAAAGCAATGAATATTACTGACGAATGGCAAACATTTGGTAGAGATGCTAACGAAAAGTTAATTCCTTTCAATGTATCTCCTAAAGAACTAAACGAACAAGTTTGGTATAGTGCTGCATTCGAAGAATACACATTTACAGGCGGCGGCGGAATCCGTTTCTTAAACATGGGCGAAGCTGCTAATGTTCAAGTAAGAAACTTTGAAGTATTCATGGTTAAGACTGATGCTTTTGATGAACCAGAAAAACCAGTTGATCCTGATGAAAAACCAGTTGATCCAGGAAAACCAGTTGATCCTTCAAAACCAGTAGACCCTTCAAAACCAGTTGATCCATCTAACCCTAGCACAAGCGACACTACACCAGTAATGATGTTAGTTGTAGCAATCCTTGGTGCTGCTAGCTTAACTTCTGTTGTTATTTACAAGAGAAAAAGATCAGCTAAATAGTTTTAAATAATCTAATATGCAAATTATTTAATCAATTTGACTTGCGAGTGGGAGCTTTGCCCCCACTCTGCATAGTCATTTTATAATGGTTTTAACACAATTTAAAGGAGATGCAAGCTTTATGGACGAGCCAAAACTATCATTAAAATGTCCTGTAGCATCGTACATTTGGAATGTCCCGTATTATTCAGTTGACAGTACGAGCTTGTTTGATTTTTGTGCTAGAAATGGTGTTACGCAGTTGTATTTAGCAATTCATGATAGAATTACTAATGCGAGTTATATAAATTGGATAAAAACATGCAATGCCCACGGAGTTGAGGCAATTGCCTTAGTAGGCGATGGAAATTGGGTTTTTCCACAAGGTAGGTCACACTATCTTAACACAATGGATCGTCTAGATACTATAAATGAGATGTGCAAAGATGGACCAAAATTCAAAGCAGTACATTTTGATGTGCAGCCATATGTTGCTCCAATTTTACATCGATATAAAATTGAAAATTACGAACCGCTACTTGTTAACTTTATCAAAGAGGTCAAACAACGACTAGAAACAAGACAGTTACGGCTCGAATGGGATATACCGGCGTGGTTTACAGGAAGATATGATGAGGAAAACATGTGTTCGTTAGCAGAAACTGTTTTTCGCTTATGCGATGTTGTTGGTGTAATGGCGTATCGTGATTCCGCCTCAGATCAACTTGACTTGGCTATGCCACATACTATATATGCAAAAAAATATAATAAGGTATTAATTATTGGTTGTGAAACAATGAAACTAGATGAAAATCAACGACCTGATGGTAATTGCTACATATCATATTTTGAAGAGGGAAAGCGCTACTTATATCATTCGCTAGAAATGATGTACGAAAGACTTAATCCAATTCATTCGCAAATTGGATTTGCCATTCATGACATGCCACGTTGGATGGAGTTACAGTCAGATTTATTACCTGAGTTTAAACTAAACATTAATAATTAATCAGTTTTTAAGCATTTCTAAATTACCTAAATTAACTATAATAGCAAAATTCCGATACAAACAAGCGTTCTTATTGGCTCGAACTTTGATGAGCCAATTTTTAAAAAAGGCTTAGGTAAACGTTTTCCTAATATTTACAAAGTAAGCCAAAATTAATTTCTATGTCAAAATGTTCTTTATATGATGAATTTTAAATCTGGTACAATGGATTTGTACAAACAGCATTAATTCAGTAATTACCACTCAAGACAAATTTTATGAAAAGGAATGATTGTAAGATGAAAAATGAATCTCAACCATTTTTGAATGCGCAAAGATATGCTAATGACTTTAAAAAGAGCCAAACAGAAGGTTACAAATTCGGTGATTTACCGGAGGGCAGTGGATTTTTAGAAACAGCGGAAGTTTTGTGCTTACCGCAAAAAAACGGAGATAGCCGTTATGTATACGGTGAAAATGGTTTCAATTTTTGGAGCTATGCGTCCGGATATATGCACGCTAATGAGGGTAATCTTAGTTTTATACAAAGAGCTAACGAGGGTGGAGAGCCTAAAGTTGCTTTTTTTGCTACCTTTGTAAGTGATGATAATAAAACTGAAGTTATTCCACTTTTAGGTATTCCTGAAAGTCGTGACAATGCTACTAGATTTACAGTTTTCAACAAAAGCTTTGTTACTTATTTAACTGAATATAGCGGTGTGCAATTTGCTGTTCGTGTTTTTGCTACAAAAGAAAATAAGATGTCATTTACAGTTACAGCACAAAACAACTCTGGTCACTCAGTAAATGTGTATATTTCTGGATATATTAATTCCTTTATGTTACATTGTGCTTACGAATGTGGCGAGGACAGATGGTTTCGTGAAGTAAAGGTAATGAACGATTCTAAAAAGAACAATCTTCCACCTTTTGTTGTTCAGTGCAATGAAAACATAAGCAGAACTGAACAACTTAGAAATTTCGCTGTACTTTTACGTCAAGCAGAATCGTTTGATGGTGCAAAACTATTACAAAGTGAAGAAACAACATCAAGATTAGGCTATGTTGGAGGCTCACGCAGCAGTGTAAATATGCCACGCAGCTTAGAAAAAGGGCATTTTGATCCTGCTCAATCTGTGACATCGTTTAGCGAAGTTGGAATTTGTGGTGATATTGTTCATTGGGACATGCCCGACAATTCAAAAGTAAGACAAGACTGGCTACTTTCAGGATTTCCATATAAAGAGTGGAATGAAGCTCCAAAGGATATTTATGATATTGCTTTAAATGGTCAAGAAATTGATGCAAAACTAGACGAAATTGTTAATGAAAAACCTCAAAGTAAGTTTGATTTTAATTTTGTTCAAACTGCCGATTCACCTATTATGGCAAATTCTTTAAACGCATTTTTAGATCACGTAAAAACACAAGTTCAGTTTTGCGCATTGCTTAAGGGTTATGCACAACCAGGTGCTGGCTCTTTGATTGGAGTTCGTGATGTATCACAAGCACTTGAAGCTTACTTAATGTGGGAGCCTAAAAAAGCACGAGAAAAAATCATAGAAGTTCTTTCTTATACAGATGAAACAGGACGTTGCCCTCGTCAATATTCGCTACCGGCACATGAAGGTGAAATACCGGCAATGGATCTTAGAATGTTTATTGATCAGGGAGTTTGGGTAATCAGCACAATCGTTACATATCTGAGATGGACAAACGATTTTGATTTTCTAAATGAAGAGTGTACATATATTCAAATAAACGATGAAACCGGCATTAAATACAGTCAAAAATGCGATTCTGTTTTAATGCACATGATAACGATTATGGATTGGCTATTGGCTCAAATTGATGAAAAGACTGATTGCATTAGAGCACTTTTCGGAGATTGGAATGACGCACTTGATGGATTAGGAGTAAGCCTTGATAAATCTGCAAGATTTGGTAGTGGAGTTTCCACAATGGCTACAACGCAGGTTTGGCAAAACCTAGGTGAGATGGTAGAACTTCTAAAGACATTAGATAGCAAATCATATGCTGATAAAATCGCAGAATACGAAAAATTTGCTAATCGCATCGAAAAAGGGCTACATAAAAATGCAATAGTAAAGAATGACAAAGATGAATCAAGAATTTGTCACGGTTGGGGCGATAAGAGAAGTTATATTGTTGGCGGATTTGATGATCCAGATCAAGAATCACGTATTAGTTTGACGTCACATGCGTTTTGGATTTTGTCAGGTCTTTATAATAATACACCAGAACTTAAGAATATGTTAATAAATAATTTGTTGTCATTGGATTCAAAATATGGTATGATAACATTTAAGCCAGGTTTCGAGCCGGAGGCAGTTGGTGTGGGTAGAATACCTCGTTTACCAATTGGAACTGCAGAAAATGCAGCGGCTTATGTACATGCATCACTTTTCGGAGTTATGGCGTTGTTTGAAATAGGAGACTATAAAAATGCGTGGGCGCAACTTGCAAAATCGTTGCCATTTACTCACGAGCAAACTTCGATATCACCTTATGTTATGCCTAATTCTTATGGATTTAATCCACAAAAAAATATAGATGGTCAATCAATGAATGATTGGCAAACAGGAAGTTCCAATGTGCTATTAAAGCTTTTAATGCGAGGTATAATTGGAGTTCGCCCCGAATATAATGGGGTTTGGTTACGTCCTGCAACATATTGCCCGTTTGATGGATTTGATTTTGAGGGTGTTATTAAAAATGCACCATTCACTTTCACATTCAAAAAGGGCTTAACTTCACAGTCACACTTGTTTGTTAACGATATAGAAATTAATCAGTCAGAATCGCATATTTGGACTCAGAAGGCTTATTTTATTGAAGAAAAAGCTTTCACTGACAAGGTAAATGTTGTTTTCGTAGCAGGCGTTGACTGCGAGTAAATCTAAAAGAGTGTAAAGGGGGTTAACATTTCATAATGATTCATGACGCGATGTCTTTTCGTAAAGGAAAAGACACAGTAGAACTTGGCACATGGTGGTGGCCAATACAAGGGGTGCAAGAAGCATGCGGTATTCCTTGCAATGACATGCTTGATTTTCTAGAAAAAAACAATGTGTCGGAAATTTATTTGGCAATTGGTGGAATGACCTTAGATGGCGAACAACCAAAAGAAGGTCAAGAACTTGTAACAGAATCAGAGGTAAGAAGTTTTGTTAGGGATTGCAGTTCACGTGATATTCGTGTTGCAGGACTGATAGGAATTTCGGGTGAGGGTACAAAAAAATGGCTCGATCCTGAAAACGGAAGAACTCAATTTAATGAATACGCTGAGAAAGTTTTTAAGTACAATCAAAAGTCAAACGACAACGAAAAATTATATGCTATTCATCTTGATGTTGAACCACATACAATCAAAGATTTCTTGGAAAAAAGAAGTCATTATATTCAGCAAATGGCAGACTTTGCGTTTTACGCAACACAACTTTGTAAAGAACACGGGTTGCAAGCTGAATATGATTTGTTCGCTGGCTTTGAACATGATGATGTAGCGTATGATAATAAAGGTACAGTCAGAAATATTGTGGATATAGTCACAAGTCTATGTAACTCAATTGGTGTGATGGCGTATAGAAATTCAGCAGTACACCAAATGGCTTTTGGACCTAGCAAATATATGCCATATGCAATAAAAAATGACTGCCGCTTGATAGTTGGAGCAGAAACAATGCCAACTCAAGAGGGTGTGCCAACTAAGATTACCTATTCATCTGTAGGACCACAGGAGTTCCTAAAAGAACAAGAAAAGCTGCGTAAGATACTTGATAGCAGCGATTGCAAAAACTTTAGCGGCGCGATTCACCACGCACATTCGTGGTATTCGTTCATGAATGCATAAATCTGTTAAAATTAATGGATTTACAAATCAGAAGGGGAATTTAATGAAAAATTTTAAAAAAATCTTATGCGTTGTACTTGCAGCGTTGATGGTTTCATCAAGCCTTGTAGCTTGTAAAAAGAAGCCTTCAAAACCAAACGGTGACACTTCATCTACTTCATCACAGACTAAAGCAACAGGAATTAACGTTGTCGGCTATATGAAAAATACAGATGGTACTCCACTAAGTGGCGTAACACTTCAATTCGGAACTGATGGTAAACATGCAGCTGTTACTGATGAAAATGGTTATTTCCTATTTTCTGGTGTTGAAGCTGGAAAATACACATTAGAACTTCTATCTTCCGGAATGTCAATGGCAAAACAAGAAGTAACAATTGTTTTAGGTGAAGTTGAAGCAGTTGCTGATAATGTTTTTACAACTGATAAAAATGGTATTGCACTAAATATCACGCTTTCAGGCTCAGGATTTGTATTTGAGTTAAACACAGATATTAAAGTTCCTGAAACAAGCAGTGATACTTCATCAGCATCTGGTTCAGGCAATGGTTCAGGCTCGACTTCAAATTCAAGTAATGTGTCAAATCCAAACTCATCACCAGTTGATGAATCAGGAAAAGTTGATCGTACAGCTGTTTGGACAGGCGACCAAAACTTTAAACCAGGTAAATATTATGGAAATCTACCAAAATCACAATTCCGTGATGGTGCAGGCTCAGATTTAACTTACGGTTTATGGTGCTGGAGCACAAGCTTATTTATGCCAGATGCAGCTAATAACGAAGCTGGCATGGATATAAATATGCTTTTGGATATGTGTATCCAAAACAAATTTAACGAAATATATTTAAGTATGTTATCAAAACTTCAAACTGCAGACCAAATCGATAAAGTTGGCGCAGATAGTGGTAAATATTCTGAGATGGCTCTTCGTGGATTCATCAAAAAATGTTCAGAATATGGAATTAAAGTATATGCTCTTGAGGGCGAAGGCGGACAAGGTGCATTGAAATGGTTTGAGCCTAGTGACAAGAGAACAGAAAAATATATTGAAACAATTAAAAAAGTAAACGCTAACGCTAAAAGTGATAGTGAAAAAATTGCTGGACTTCACCTTGACGTTGAAGCTCCTCTAAATGATGGTGCACCAACTAGTCCTGTTTCTAAACAACGTTACCAAAAAGCTATGGACTATTTCGTTCGCACAGCTGCATCTTGCAAAGAGG
>JAVWHI010000061.1:0-7836 GCA_036640155.1 Oscillospiraceae bacterium
CTTAGGCCACAAAACTCCCGGCATATCTAGAAGTTCAACTTCACTGTTAAAACTCACCCACTGTTCACGCTTAGTGACACCGGGTCTATCCTCAACTTTAGCACGCTTAGCGTTTGCCATTCTATTTATAAATGAGGACTTTCCAACGTTTGGAATACCCACCACCATAACACGAATACACCGTCCGCCAATTCCTTTTTCTTTTCTTCTTTGTAAAAGTTGTGCTAAGCACTCTTTAACTATAGGTAAAAACGCCTTAACATTCTCGCCACTTTTACAGTCCGCTGCAAAAGCATAGATACCATTTTTTTTATAATAATCAAGCCATTGACGAGTTATATTAGGGTCTGCATTGTCACATTTATTGAGTAGTATAATTCTCGGTTTTTCACCAAGCCACTTATGAAGTTCGGGGTTTCGGCTACTCATTGGTACACGTGCATCAGTTATTTCCAAAACAACATCCACAAGCTTTAGCCTATCGGTAATAAGTTTTCTAGTTTTCGCCATGTGTCCAGGGAACCACTGAATTGAGGGTGCATCCATTATTTTATTACTCCTATTTTGTTAAATGGAAAAACTCTAAACACAACTTTTCCAAATATATTTTCTTCTTTTACCATTCCGACTGATGAATCTCTGCTGTCTTTTGAACGATTTCTATTATCGCCCATAACAAAAAAGTGTCCTTGAGGTACAGTTACAGGAAAATTGACGTCCTGCTTTGTTGTTGTAGGTGTATTAACATAGTCTTCTTTTTGCAAAACGTTATTGACATAAAGTTCACCTTTTTCAAAGTCTATATTAATTTCGTCGCCACCGACACCGATAATACGCTTAACTAAAGGCGAATCGTTATCTCGAGCAACAACAATAACGTCACCCCGTTTAGGTGTATAAAACAAGTGCGAAATAATAAGTCTATCTTCGTCATGAAGTGTCGGAACCATTGACGATCCAACTACTTGTGAAAAACGAAAAACGAATCCCAAAAGAATAGTGATAACTATAATGCTTAAAGTCATAGCCTCAAGCCAACTAAAAATTTCACGTTTTATGCCGGCTTTTCTAGACTGGCTACCGTTTTCTTGTTGGGTTAGTTCTATTTTTGACTCATCATCTATATTCGGCTCAAAATCTTCCATAATAATTCCTCCGATACTTTCAATACTTACTTATATTTTAAAACTTTATTGCAATTAAGTCAATGGAAAACGTGTGAATATTTTGAATTTAGATTATTTTTGCATATCTTGTTTTATTATTCATAAGTATTAGTAATCATTAAGATTGCTAACGGTATTAAAATAAATGTTTTATGAAATATAAAAGGAGTTTTTTACATGCAAGATTTATTTTACAAAAGTCCGCCCACTTATGAAGCTTATGAAAAGAAACTTCATAATCTTAGTTTAAAATATGACTTTATGAAACTAGGCGTTATCGGTAAGTCACATTTATCACGCAACATATATGAAGTGAGAATTGGAAACGCCAACAACCTTGTTTTATATGCAGGTGCTTTTCATGCACAAGAGTGGATTACAACACTTCTTTTAGTAAAGTTTTTAGAAGAAGTGTGTGAAAGTATAAAAAAGAAGTCGCTAATTTCGGACACTCCGGTATATAAAACTCTTTTTCAAAGAGGACTAGTAATTATTCCTATGCTAAACCCTGACGGTGTTGAAATAGCTTTAAACGGTTTTAGTTCTGCTGCACACCTAGGTGAATATGTTAAGATAATAAAAAAACGTGACTCACGTTCATGGCAAGCAAACGCTATCGGTGTCGATTTAAACCACAATTTTGATGCAGGTTTTGAAATAGAAAAAGCCCTTGAAAAAAAAGCAGGAATAAGAAATAACTCGCCACGCCAATACGGTGGTAGTTTTGCTCATTCAGAGCCTGAAGTGCGAGCAATAGTCGACTTTTGCACAAATAATCCGGTTAAATCGGCGTTTGCTTTTCATTCACAGGGTGAAGAAATATTTTATAAATACGGTGAGCATACACCGCCACAAAGTCGTTTTATTGCACGACTACTAAGCATTTCCTCTGGTTATAAACTTAAAGAAAATGAAGGACTTGCAAGTCATGGTGGGTTTAAAGACTGGTTTATAGAAAAGCTTAATCTGCCGGCGTTTACTATAGAAATTGGTAAAGGAGAAAACCCACTGCCTATTTCAGAGCTTGAAAAAATATATAATAAGATACTTGAAATGCTAGTAATCGGAATGCTTTGTTAATAAACGTTATTTATAACTTCACCGTTTAAATATGACTTTAAATTTAAATAAACAACGTCAAGTAATCTACTTCGTGTTTCTTTGCCTGCCCACGCAATGTGAGGGGTGATAACGCAGTTTTTTGCTTTTAAAAGTGGGTTATCGGGCATAATCGGCTCATATGAAACAACGTCAACAGCACCGCCTGATATAGTAGCGTTATTTAATGCGTTTGCAAGTGCCTGCTCGTCTACCACGCCACCACGTGAAGTGTTTATTAAAATAGCGGACTTTTTCATTAGCGATATAGTTTGTTCATTTAATAAATTTTTGGTGCTATCAAAAAGCGGACAATGAATCGTTACAATGTCACTTTTTTCAAGTAGCTCAGGCATTGACACAAAAAGACTCGGGTTATAGTTTTTATTAATAGTCCTAGTATTAACTAAAACTTTCATATCAAAAGCTTTTGCAATTTCATAAACTTTTTTACCGATACTTCCAAAGCCTATAATGCCAATTGTTTTACCATAAAGCTCTGAAATATTAGGATTGTAAAAACAGAAGTCTTTACAGTTTTGCCACTGCCCTTCGTGAACTTTTTGGTCGTGCCAACTAACCATACTATAAAAGTGAAGTATAAAAGAAAAAACAAGTTGAGCTACGGCGTTTGTAGAATATGCAGGAACATTCGTAACTATTATACCTTTTTCCTTGGCGTAATCAGTGTCGACAATGTTATAACCCGTCGAAAAAAGCCCAATGTATTTTATGTTCGGACACATGGATAAAATCTCTTTTGTAAGTGGTGTCTTGTTAGTAAAAACTATATCCGCACTGCCAATTCTAGAAACTATGTCGCTTTTTTTAGTGCGTTCATAAACCACGACTTCTCCAAATTCTTTTAAAAAGTCAAGACTTAAATCGGTCGAGATTGTTGCAAACGAATCAAGTACAACTATCATATTTTTTCTCCTTATAATTGTTTTTTTGGTGCCGGTTTAATAAATATCGCCACCGCTAAAACGGTGGCGATATTTTATTTATCCTCGGTGGTGGGTTGCTCACTTGGTGGTTGTTCACTAGGTGATTGCTCGCTAGACTGCTCGCCCTCTAAACCCTCGGGCGGTAAATTTTGTGCTGAGTGCTGTGCTAACTTTTTATAAAGCTTATTCATTCTCGCTTTTTTCGAGGCAAAGAGAAAATAAAACGTAACCATTGCAAGAAGAATCTGCAAAATGCTAAGCACTGTGAGAAAAGTGTGGTTGTTACTCACATATTGTAAGAGGGTCGAAAACGCCCAAATAGATAAACATAGCTGAAAAGGCAGTCGATTTCTAATAAACAAAATGGTATAAATCACACCGACAATCAGTGCAAAAGCTATAAAAAGCCAATTCGTCCACTCCATATCTATTTTGCCTCACTTTCTCACTTTAATTCCAATTTAATAATATTTTAATGTTACCACAAAACCGCTACCTTGTCAATATTAAAACAAATATTTAACAATTAAGTAAAAACCTAACTAGATTTTTTCTATACTTTGTTTAATGTCTGCGATTATATCCTCAACGTTTTCAAGTCCAACAGAAAAGCGGATTAGACCTGGGTTAATGCCGGCTAGCACTAGTTGTTCATCTGTAAGTTGTCTGTGGGTTTCGCTTGCCGGGTGCAAAACGCAGGTACGAATGTCTGCAACATGCACTTCATTTGAAGCAAGTTTAAGACCGTCCATAAACTTAATAGCGTTTTCTTTACCGCCTTTAATAACAATAGATACAACTCCACTCGTACCTTTTAAGTATTTTTGAGCGAGTGCATAACATTTGTCGCCCTCAAGACCCGGGTAAATAACCTGCTCAATCTGCTCACACTCTTTAAAATATTTAGCGACTTGCAGAGCGTTTTTAGAATATTGTTGCATTCTAATAGCTAATGTTTCAAGTCCTAAATTAAGAAGAAACGCTGAATTTGCAGCAGGGTAAGCACCAAAGTCACGCATTAATTGCATTCTTGCTTTAATGATAAACGCTGCCTTTTTGTAGGTTTCGGTGTAAGAAATACCGTGATAAGATTCGTCAGGCTCTGTAAACTCTGGGAATTTACCATTAGTCCAATCGAAGTTTCCACTGTCGACTATAACGCCGCCTACTTGAAGTGCGTGTCCGTCCATATATTTTGTAGTGGAATGTATAACAATATCAGCACCAAACTCAAACGGTTTGCAAAAAATCGGTGTAGCAAAAGTGTTATCTATTATTAAAGGAACTCCGTGTGCGTGTGCTATATTAGCAAATTTTTCTATATCAAGTACTGTAAGGGCAGGGTTAGCAATTGTTTCTCCAAAAACAGCTTTAGTGTTTTCTTTAAACGCTGCTCCTATAGTTTCTTCATCAGCATCTTCGTCAACAAAAATGCACTCAATACCGAATTTTTTAAGTGTTACAGCAAAAAGATTTACTGTGCCACCGTAAATTTGAGAAGAGCTAACAAAGCTGTCGCCGGCTTTACACAAGTTTAAAATTGCAAACATTGACGCTGCTTGACCCGACGAAGTACACATTGCACCAACTCCGCCCTCAAGTGCTGCGATTTTTTCTTCTACTGCCATAACAGTAGGGTTTGCAAAACGTGAATAAATAACAGCCTTTGTAGGCTCGTCAAAAACATCACCCACTTCTTTTGTGGAATCAAAAACATACGTGGTACTTTGATAAATCGGTATTACTCTAGGCTCACCATTTTTTGGTGTGTAGCCTGCATGTAGACATTTGGTTTCGTCTTTCATCTAATTTTCCTCCTAAAATATTTATTATCCTTATCATATCACAAATTATAGTCATAGGCAATTACAAATAAACTATACTCTGCTATAGTTATAAGCTATATGTCTTTAGTTATTTCTTTAAGTGCGTCTAGATAGATTTGCCCTAGTCTAGACGGGCTAACGTCCTTGTGCATAATAGTACCGACCGTGATATGTTCCTCGGCATTAAGTGCTACTGAAACGATATCCTCGCCATGCAGGTACTGAGGAAATACTCCTGAGCTAATAGTATATCCATTAATGCCTATCATTAAGTTTACCATAGCGGCTCTGTCGCTTACTTTGATACTTTTTTTAACAGTGCGAGTTCCCAAGACTTCTTCTAAAAAGTAAAAGGAGTTTTGGCTACCTTGTTCAAAGCTAATATAAGGGAAGTCTTCTAATTGCGCAAGAGTAATGATTTTTTTATCTGCAAGTGGGTTTTTCTTATATAAAAAGACGTGAGGAGAGGCACTAAAGAGTGGAGAAAAAACAATGTTGCTTTCTTTTAACAGTTTTAAAATAACAGACTGATTAAAGTCGCTTAAATAGATAAGTCCTATTTCACTACGCAAGTTTTTCACGTCATCAATAACCTCTGACGTTTTTGTTTCACGAAAAGTAAACTCATATTCTTTTGCGCCGAACTGCTTAATCAAGTCGACAAAAGCGTTAGCGGCAAAGAGGTAGTGATGGGTTGAGATACATAAGTTTTGTTTTGTCGGGGTACCTGTTAAGTATTTGTTTTCAAGCAAGTCCGACTGCAAAATGACCTGCCTTGCATAGCCTAAAAACTCTGTGCCTTCGGGGGTTATATTAATTCCACGACTAGTTCTAGTAAAAATAGTAAGATTTATTTCTTTTTCGAGGTCTTTTATTCCTTTTGATAAACTCGGCTGCGCTAAAAAAAGTTCTTTTGATGCTTCACTGATTGAACCTTTATCGGCAATAGTAACAGCGTATTTTAGTTGTTGCAATGTCACATTACTCACCACATTTCAAATCCATTCTATCACATGATAAATTGATTTTCAATACTGTGCTAAAAAATTAATTGTTACGTATAAAAAGCATAAAAACAAATACACAAAGTGGTTGATTTCTGTTTACAATTGTGATACAATGTATTAAGATAATATTTATGAAAGGACGATTCATTTGAAAAAGTCATTAAAAGTCACACTAATAGTAGTACTAGTCTTATTACTTGTTTTAGGCAGCGCATTAACTGTATTTTTAATTATGCGTGGGAAGAAGGCGTCAAACACGGGTAAAGAAAATGATTACTCTAACCTTGCGTTAAAGTCGGTAATAACAAACGATGATAAGAAGGTTATAAGCGAATTAACAGACAAAAACAAATCCACCACCGTAGATTTCACTAATGGCAAGAGTTTATTCTTTAACTTTGATAGTCCGGTAACGTTAAACACGATAACGTTAAGCGAAATAATAAATAAAAAGGACGAGAAAGACCCACAATATAAAGGCGGAATAAAGAAGTTTAGCATTTATGCTGATGTAGATTCTAAAGAAACACTGATTTATCAAAACGACAAAGTTGAAAGCTATCGTTTGTGTAGTTTTGATACAATTACCACAAAATCTGTAAAGATAACCTTTGACGATTGCCGTAGTGGTGCTAAGATAGCCGAGGCGGAGTTATACTTAGCAGAAAAGCAAAAGAAAGATTTTAGAGTCAACGATTACATAGTTTTAAATACGGATAAAAGGTATGGCGATGATGAAGAGTTTAAACAATATCTTGATTCTGTAACTGATTTAACGTTATTTATCGCAGTACGTATGGGCGGACGAAACGGCATACGTTTTAATGAAAGTAAAGAGATTTTTGAAGAAAGACTAGCAGACATTAAAAAAGCAGTTGGAGACCGTGATATAAAGCTTTATTGCAACATTCTTTCTGAGGGGCCGGAAGCATCATTCTTCACCGGTAAAACCGAACTGTTTGCAAAAGGTGCGGCTGATTTTCTTGTAAAGTACGACCTTGATGGAGTAGATATAGACTGGGAATATCCTCAAAACGCAGCTGACTGGAAAGAGTACAACAACTTAGTTATTGATATGCACAAAGCATTTGAGCCAATTGGCAAAAAATTATCAGTAGCAACAGCGGCATGGAGTGCTAATTTTTCTACAGAGGCACGAGAGGCAATTGACTACTATAATGTTATGATTTACGACTTAACCGGTTCTGATTTTGATAACTACCACGCAACTTTCCAAGTGGCAGTAAATGATATAACAACAATGTTAAATAAGGGATACAAGAGTGAAAAGCTACTCTTAGGTGTTCCATTTTACGGAAGAGAAATTAAAAAGAGCGACCCTGATCGTAAAGCAACATGGACTGATTACACTGACAGTGGAATAACAACTAAGTGGGATAATGTAAAATACACTATAAAAGACGACGGTACAAAAATTGAGTCCGACTACTTCAATGGATATGCACTGATGGCGGACAAAACCGCATATGCAATTGCTCAAAACCTAGGTGGTATGATGATATGGCAGATGGATACAGACATGCCAATGTCAAGTGAGTTATCATTGCACCGTGCAATTGGGCATACTATTAATGAGCGTATACTAAAGTAAACTAGCACGACTTCTCATACATTTGAATCTTCACACTCAAATATATGTATATATTAGATGTAAAATGGACTTCACTTTAAGTGGGGTCCTTTTTACTTCCCCCTATCGCCCGAAAAACCCTATCACCCGGCACTACCCCGAAAAACCCTCGCCCCGAAAAACCCTCGCCCCGAAACCCTC
>JAVWHI010000062.1:0-3203 GCA_036640155.1 Oscillospiraceae bacterium
TGACATGCACGTCGCTGATTTTACATACCGTGAATTAACAAAGAAGTTTTGAAACGCACGATTGTTTCGCACTTGCGACGTCTTAGATATGTAACCGCTTACTTCGATTCCATTATATGAGTACTCCGCTTTCATTAAAGAGGCTGCAAACTCTTTTCCAAACACTGAATATATAGCATCAATAAGCTGTCCATTTCCTGAAGTGAAAAGCTTAACTTTTGTGTCACTTATTAATTTTATAGATACTTCGGGGTGGGAAAGTGCGATTTTATCGACTATGCCGGCTATTGCATTTGCCTCTGAAGTGTCCCTTTTTAGAAATTTTAGTCTTGCCGGAACATTGTAAAACAAGTCTCGCACAATTATCGTCGTTCCTTGTGCTGCACCATAGCCTCGCACGTTTTCTAGCTCGCCGGCCAAAATAAAGGCTTGTGTGCCAAACTCACGTTCTACCGTTTTACTAATAATTTCTACCTTTGCCACCGCACAAATTGAGGCTAACGCTTCGCCTCGAAACCCTAATGTTTTAATGTCCTCAAGCTCTATTTCGTTTTTTATTTTACTCGTAGCGTGGCGTAAAAACGCACATTTAACGTCCGATGGCTCCATTCCACAACCGTTATCAGTTATTCTTATATATGTTTTGCCACCGTTTTTTATTTCAAGCGTTATAGCGCTAGCACCGGCATCTATAGAGTTTTCTAAAAGCTCTTTTACTATTGAAGCCGGGCGTTCTATTACTTCACCTGCTGCAATTAGTTCTGAAACTTTTTTACTTAAAAGATTTATTTTTCCCATTGTGTCCTCCTTAATCTCATACTTATAAGCGTAATT
This sequence comes from Oscillospiraceae bacterium, assembly GCA_036640155.1. Classification (GTDB taxonomy): domain Bacteria; phylum Bacillota; class Clostridia; order Oscillospirales; family Ruminococcaceae; genus JAVWHI01. Next base: position 835 of record JAVWHI010000062.1, read on the forward strand.
ACTGTAAACTTTGTGCTAGTTTTTTAAGCTCGTATAATTTATTAAGCGCTTCAAGTGGCGATAAAGTGTCTACTTGTAAGTCTAGTAGCGCTTGTTCTATGACTAATTCGTTAGCCCCTCTAAAACTTACCTGCTCTTGTTCGTCGGCTTTTGTTTTGTTTGTTACACTTTTACTCTCACTTTGATTTTCAAGCCCTGTTAGTATTTCTTTTGCCCTTTTTACTACCTCTTGCGGTACGCCTGCTAGTTTTGCTACTTCAATTCCAAAACTTTCGTCCGCTCCGCCTCGTACTATTTTTCTTAAAAACGTTATATCATCTGCATGTTTTTTAACCGCAATATTGTAGTTTTTAACTCCGTCATGCAAATTTTCAAGCTCTGTGAGTTCGTGATAATGTGTCGCAAACATTGTTTTGCACATCAGTTTTTTATTGCTACTCATGTACTCTACTACTGCTACTGCTATACTCATTCCATCAAACGTCGAGGTGCCTCTGCCTATTTCATCTAGTATTACAAGACTGTTTGGAGTTGCATTTTTTAAGATGTTTGCAACTTCGCTCATCTCCACCATAAACGTCGATTGTCCGGCCGCTAAGTCGTCTGAGGCGCCTACTCGTGTGAAAATCTTATCACAAATACTAATCGAGGCTTGTGATGCCGGAACAAAACTGCCTATTTGTGCCATAATCGTCAATACCGCTACTTGTCGCATATAAGTCGATTTTCCTGCCATATTAGGCCCTGTTATTATTAGCATTCGGTTTTTATCTTTATCTAAAAGCGTGTCGTTTGGGACAAATAAATTGTCCTTTAATACCGCCTCTACTACCGGATGTCTTCCATCTTTAATGTCTATTTTTCCATCAACTGTTATGGTAGGGCATACGTACTTGTTTTGCACTGCTACTTCTGCTAACGAGACTAAAAAGTCGAGTGTCGCTATAGCTGCTGCTGTATTTTCTACAATGTCAATTTTATCAGCGACAAACTGACGTACTTCACTAAAAATCTGCGATTCTAGTGCTGCAATTTTTTCATTAGCTGTTATTACTTTTGTTTCAAGTTCTTTTAGCTCTTGTGTTATATACCTTTCACAGTTAGCTAACGTTTGCTTTCTTATATATTCTTGCGGAACTAGTCCTAAATAAGACTTTGTTACTTCTATATAATATCCAAAAACACGATTGTAACCTATTTTTAGGTTTCTTATGCCGGTTTTTTCTTTTTCGCCGTCTTCTATGGCAGTTATGTATTTTTTCGCATTATTACATAAGTCACGGTACTCATCGAGGCTTTTATTAAACCCTCTTTTTATTACTCCACCATCTTTTACAAATGCCGGTGGCTCTTCTTCTATTGCATTTTCTATTAGGTTTTTCGTGTCCTCAAGCTCATCTATGTTTCTGGTTATTTCTACTATTAAGTTCGAGTTTAACTCACTTATTAGCTTTTTTATTTTGGGCAAGTGCATAGCCGAAGTGCAAAGCGCTCTTAATTCACGTGGGCCTGCCATGTTAAACACTACTCGTGTCATTAATCTTTCTAAGTCGTTAATTTTACTTAGTTCATCTTGTAATTCACTTCGCACTATGTTTGCACTTACTAACTGTGCGACTGCCGCTTGCCTTTTTGTTATTTTTTGCAAACTTATCAGTGGCTGCTCGAGTGCTTGGTGCATGTATCTTCTTCCCATTGCAGTTTTCGTTTTATCTAAAATCCACAATAACGTTCCTCTTTTTTCACCTAAACGCATTGTTTTTGTTATTTCCAAATTTCTTCTTGCAGTTACATCTATAGTCATATACTCGTTTTTATTATATATATCTACCGCTGTTATTCTTTTCGCCCCTGCTTTTTGTGTCTGATTTAAATACTCTGTCAATGCTCCTAAAGCTATAACCCCTACTGTCATACCCTCTAAACACAAACTGCTTAAACTTTCTTTTTTAAAGTGAGTTAGCACCGTTTTTTTGCAAGTTTCAAAATCAAAGTTATTATCTTCTAAAACGTCTACTGAACATTTTAACTTGAATTTTATAAACTCTGTTACTGATTTGTGCTTTAGTATCTCACCGTTAAAAAGTATCTCACTCGGTGAAAATTTCGAGATTTCATTTATAATCTCATTACCTACATTTGCCGCTTTTTGCTCTGATAAAAACATTTTTCCGGTGGAAACGTCTGCAAAACAAGCACCGTATCCACTTTTATCACACACTACGCACGCTATAAAGTTATTTTCTTCTTCTGTTAGAAGTTCACTTTCAATTACCGTTCCCGGTGTCACAATTCGCACTACTTCACGTTTTACTATTCCCGTCGCCTGTGATGGGTCCTCGGTTTGTTCACAAATAGCTACTTTATAA
>JAVWHI010000062.1:3213-7798 GCA_036640155.1 Oscillospiraceae bacterium
TGTACCCCTCACTGCTATGATACGGTATCCCACACATAGCCGCTTTTTCGGGCATGCCACAGTCACGAGCAGTTAATGTTAAATCTAGCTCCTTTGACATTCTTATAGCATCGTCAAAAAACATCTCATAAAAATCGCCCAACCTGAAAAATAAAACATGGTCTTTATGTTTTGATTTTATATCAAGGTACTGTTTCATCATTGGTGAAAGTTTATCCACTGTTTGTGTCCCCTTATCGTTAAAATGAAAATAAAGCGGCAGTAAAAAACCCATCACTTTTATTTTTACTGCCGCCAAATTTACTGCTTAGTGGCAACCTGAACAAGAAGAACAACTTCCAGAACAATTTGAAGGTAATTCACATGTGTCAGGGTCTTCACCGTTTGCACACATTGATAAAATTGTATTAACGTCGTTCATCATTTTATCCATCTCTTGTTTTGCACTGTTAAAATAAACCATGTTTTCATTTGCCATTACTTTTGTGTATATATCCTTTAACTGTGCATCATACTCTGCCATTTTTTCTTCGTCTTTAGTTTCTTTTTGCATTTCAGTCGAAAGTGATACACGGCACATATTAAACTCTTCAATTAACGTTTGCAAATTTTTATCTGCATCGTTATTTGATTTTGCTATTGTTATGTTTTGATATTCTTGCGACTTTTGAAGTTCTTTACCCATTTGTCTTGCTAATGTGATTAAATCCATTTTGTTCATCCTTTAAATTAAATTATTTCGCCAATTAACGCACTACTGCGTGCCTCGGTGATTTTTATATTTACAAATTGACCTATTACCGATTCACTCGCTAAAAAGTCAACCATAATATACCCATCAGTTCTGCCAGCAATATACCCGTCCCTCACTTTAGAAAGTGAATCAGCAAGCACTCTTACAGTTTTTCCTTCGTATGTTTTTAGTACCTCTTTACCTATTTTTCTTTGCTCATTTAAAAGTTCACTAAACCACTCTGAACGCTCTTTTTGTGTTGAAACAGACTCCATTAATGCCGCCTTTGTTCCTACACGAGGAGAATAAATAAAGGTAAAAAGTGCATCAAATTTTACTTTTTTAATTAAGTCTATCGTTTTTAAAACGTCTTCGTGAGTTTCTGTGGGAAAGCCTATTATAATGTCGCTCGTAAAAGATATATTTGGCATTTTTTCACGTGCGTAATCAACAAGCGCCATATACTCTTCTACCGTATACTTCCTGTTCATCTGCTCTAGTACCTCATTGCTGCCACTTTGCACCGGCAAATGAAAATGATGGCACACTTTTTCACACTCGCTCATCGTATCTATTAACTTTTTTGATGCGTCTTTTGGGTGCGAAGACATAAACCTTATGAAAAATTCGCCCTCAATGTCGTTTACTTTTTTTAGTAAAGTGGAAAAGTCAATCGGGTTTTGTAACCCCACGCCATATGAATTGACGTTTTGCCCTAACAAAGTTATCTCTTTATACCCTTGTTTTACTAGCTTCTCGACTTCCTCTATTATCTTTTGAGGTTCTCTACTTTTTTCTCGTCCTCTTACTAGCGGTACAACACAGTAAGTACAAAAATTGTTGCAACCGTACATTATAGGTACCCATGCTTTGATTTTTCCGTCTCTTTTTATCGGCATGTTCTCTGCGATATCTTCTTTTATGTCACTTATATCTAGTACGCATTTATGTGTGCTTAGCGTTTTATAAAGAAGTTCGGGGAATTGATGAAGTACATGCGTGCCAAAAACTAAGTCTACTTGGCGGTAACTTTTTATGATTTTTTGTGCTATATGCTCTTGTTGAATCATACAGCCGCAAAGTCCAATTACCATGTTAGGATTTTGCTCCTTTTGCGTTTTTAACCTGCCTATATTACCATAAATCCTGTCTTGTGCATTTTCACGCACTGCACATGTGTTATATAAAACTAAATCTGCATTTTCAGATGTATCACTAAATCCATAACCCATAAGTGCTAGCATTCCTTTGATTTTTTCACCGTCACTAACGTTTTGCTGACACCCAAAAGAATGAACATACGCCATTAATATTTTAGTGGGATAACGCTTTCTTAAAAGCACATTTACTTTGTTTATATATTCGTTTTGCTTATCCATCTCTTCTTGTGAAACTTCATACCCTTTTTGCAATAGTTTTTCACCCCTTTGCTACTTTTAAACTATAAGCCGTCTTATAAATACATATATTTTATTTTATCACATAAAACCCCTTTTGTGAAGAGGTATCGCACTTTTAAATAAAAAAATTATAAGCGGTCGCTATTTGCGACCGCTTATAACTCTTTTTTTATTTCCTTGGTTTAAATTAACAGCAAGGTGTATTGTTACATCCGCCGCCGCAACTATTGCCACAGCTATTGCCACAGCCGCTGCCACCGCAACATACTAATAACAAGATGATAATAAGTATCCAGCTGCAATTTCCACCAAGTCCTATACCGCTATTACACATAATAAATTTCCTCCTTTTAGTTAGTACACCATATACTATGTACTCCTTATTTATTGTGTTACAACAGTTTTTAAAAAAAAATTAACAATTTTTATAATGACTTTTAATTTCTTGGTACTATAATAAAAATATAAAGGTCAGTTAAGGTCAATAACTTAGAATTTGGGGTTTTAATTGGAGGGAATATGAACGTAACAGATGTAATAGTTTGTGCTATAAACGAGCTTTTAAGTAGTTGTGACGGTGAGGCACTGATTAATCGCAATGAGTTTGCTAACAAAATAGGGTGCGCACCTAGTCAAATAAACTACGTAATAGGTTCTCGCTACAAACAAGAACTAGGGTACTTAGTACAAAGTAAACGTGGTGGAGGCGGCTATATAAAAATAATTAAACGCCAATTTAAAGAAAACGACCTGCTCATTCATATAATTAACGTGGTGGGCGAGTCGCTTGACGAGAGTTTTTCTAAAGCACTTGTAAATAGTCTTTTAAGTGAAAACGTGATTAGCATTTCTCAAGCTAAAATAATGCTAGGCGCTACCTCCTCACAAAACTTTAAAGGACTTAGTTTAGCTTTAGAATGTAAACTTCGTAGTGCGATTTTTAAATCTATGCTTGCAAATTGTTTTTAAATAAATGTAATTTTAAAAGGAGAAATAATTTATGATGTGTGAAAAATGCGGTCAAAACATAGCAACTACTATTTTTAAGCAAAGTATTAATGGTCATGTGCAAACTTTGCATATTTGCGACAACTGTGCTATCAAAATCGGGTACAATAACTTGTTTGATGGGTTTAACATTAACTATATCGTAAATGATTTGTTAAATGCTTCTAAAAAAGCCAATACACAGTGTCCGTCTTGCGGTATCACTCTAGACCAAATTAGTAAAACCGGCAAAGTCGGGTGTGCCTCTTGTTACTCTTACTTTAACGCCATGCTAACTCCGGCTATAGAAAAAATCCATGGAAGAGCCTCTCATACCGGTAAGTCGCCTCTTAATAAAGAGCCTTTAAAGCCAAAGACAAAACTCTGTGATTTATCGGATAAACTTCAAGAGGCAATTCGTCTTCAAGACTTTGAACAAGCTGCCATACTTCGTGATGAAATCGCAAAATTAAATGATAATATATAAGGTTTACTAAAAATAAAGGAGTAAAAAATTATGGATAAATGGTACTTTAAAAAAAATAAAGATAACGATATCGTCATTAGTACAAGAATAAGACTAGCTAGAAATTTTTTGGAGTTTCCTTTTAAGTCGATGATAAACTCTGAGCAAGAACTTCTTCTTAATAAAAAAGTAACCGAGAGTTTAAAAAAGATTAGTTTAGGCGATAATACACTTGAATATATAGATTTATCTAAAACTTCAAGCCTTGAAAAACTTTCCCTAGTAGAAAATCACCTCATAAGTCAAAACTTTGCAGCTGATGGGCAAAATAACCTGCTCAATCTTTCAAAGGATAACTCTATTAGCATTATGGTCAATGAAGAGGATCATCTGCGTTTGCAAGTCCTTTCTAGCGGTCTTGAACTAGAAAGTGCTTACGAAACCTGCTCACGAATAGAACAAGCTCTTGCAGAAGACTGCGATTTTGCCTTTGATAAAAAACTAGGCTACTTAACCTCTTGCCCTACTAACTTAGGTACAGGACTTCGTGCCTCTGTTATGCTTCATCTGCCGGCTATAGAAAAAACAGGCGCTATTAGCAGTCTTATTTCCACTGTGAATAAATTTGGCTTAACAATAAGAGGCACTTACGGTGAGGGAAGTCGTGCTATAGGTAGCGTTTATCAGCTTTCAAACCAAGTTACTTTAGGTATTGACGAAAAAACTGCCATAGATAACTTACAAAGTATTACAATGCAAATTATAGAAAATGAAAGACTTACAAGAAATAAAATTTTAAGCGAAAATATCGCTATAAAAGACGAAATTTTTAGAAGTCTTGGCATTTTAAAATACGCACAACTTATGAAGAGTGAAGAGTTTCACGAGCATATTTCAAACGTGCGTATGGGCGTCGGTGAGCATTTAATCGAAAATGTCGCTATACCCGATATCGACCTTCTTATGAACACTTGCGGTACTGCCTCAATTTGTGCTGTT
>JAVWHI010000063.1:0-7785 GCA_036640155.1 Oscillospiraceae bacterium
TAGTACTGCTATGATGGCATTTATCATAATGGCAGTGGTTAATGTTGGACTTGATTTACTTTTAGTACTGGTTTTAAAAATGGGCATCATAGGAGTTTCTATTGCGACGACAGCAAGCGTAGCTGCGGCTACCGGTATGGGCGTCGTTGTATTTTTCACTGTTAGTAAAAATTTCACCTATGTTAAGGTTGGGATAAAAGAAATGCTATCCATGACTAAAGAAATTATTATGGTGGGAAGTCCGGGTGCTGTTGAAAATGTTTGTATTTTGTTGCGTTCATTTACATTAAATAAAATTCTCATGACCGGGTTTGGTGCATTATCACTCTCGGCCTTTTGTGTTATCGGATCAGTTAATTCCTTTGCACTAGCAATTATAGCAGGAGTTTCAGGAACAATTGTTCCATTTGTTGGAATTTTTAGTGCTGAAATGGATACAGCGAGCATAAAACAAGTGCTAAGAACTGCATGTAAGCAAGGCGTAATTATGACGTCTTTGTTTGCCGCTGTTTGCGTGTTATTTTCGGGTCAAATCGGCTCAATATTCGGCATGAGCGACCCTGTTTCGCAAGCACTCGTAAAACCTGCCATTTTGCTATTTGCGTACAGCTTAGTTCCAGCACAGATAAACTCTATTTTGATTTCTTTACATATAAGCAATCAGCAGACGAGGTTAGCAAATGTGCTTACTTTGTTACGCCAGTTTTTAGCAGTTGCAGTTGTAGCGGTGATTTTATCCGGTCCATTTGGAGTAGTGGGCGTTTGGCACAGCTTTTGGATTGCAGAAGTTATTACACTCGTTGTTTGTGCTATCTCTCATTTATTTATAAGCCGGAAAAATAAAAACCTATCAAAATGGACACTTCTTGATGAAACAGCCGAAAAAAGCGGAAGTTATATTTCGTTTTCAGTGGCTAATAGCGTAGAAGATGTTATGAAAAGCGTTGAAAAAATATCGGAATTTTGCGACCAGAATACACTCTCGCCAAAAAGGTCAATGCTAGTGTCTTTATCGCTTGAAGAAATGCTTAACTGCATTAGGACACACTGTTTAGGCGACAATACTGAGCTTAATATGAGCGTAAGGATTTTGATTTACCAAGACATTTTGGTTATTCGAATAAGAAACGCAGGCAATCTGTTTAATCCGATTGAATATTATAAACAGATGAAGCAGGAAAGTGAAAACAACGTTGATGCAATGTTGGCACTTGAAGATGGTTTGGGTATTAAAATAATTATCGATGCCTGCGATGTAGTCGATTACAGAACGACTTTCGGTGTAAACAACCTGACAGTTATTATATGATTTAAAATCGTGGGGTACAGGGGCAAATGAGAAAACGACTTGTGCTGTTTTTGAAAGGATGCTTTAATGAATTATTTATCAAAATTTAAACCATGTTATGCCCAACTTGACGGGGAGATGGTTTTTATAAGACCCATGAAAAAAGAAGATATCAGTGCTGTTGCACAGATGTATGCAGATGTTGCTATCACCGACCAAAACTACAAATCCAAGCTATCTCCCCAAAGCGAACAGTCTTTTGGAAAAACCGGGGGAATGTTTATTGTAAACGACCAAAGTTACCTAGAAAAGCTCTTAGAATCCGATATGGAACTAATGCTAGTAGCACAGAGTAAAGACCAAGAAATAAGCGGTTTTATTTGGTATAGCCTAGATAAAAACAACATGAATGGATTTTCCTCGTTAAAGTTTAAGCCGGGATATGAAAACTATGAAGAGATACTTCGTAGTAATTTTTTAAACGACTCGTTAGTATTTGGAAAAGAAATTATCGTGACAAAGGAAAAAGCAATCAAGCAACTGCCTGTTTTGCTTTTTTATGTTATGTTACTTTTCTTAAATAAGTTAAAATACACTGTTTCAACCGGCGAGGTTTACAGCCTTAAAGGCTATGAGGACAGTAGCGGAGCGTATACTACAGATATGCTTAATATACGTTCTTATAAAACTTTAGTTAATTCAGGTGGCGTTCATATAGGAGAGCTAGAGCCACAAAAAATTCGGGTGCAAAGCTTTCTTGCAGAGGTGGTTTCACATATATTTATGTGGGATATTACTACTAGTATTACAAATATGCAGCAATATCTTAAAGATAGCCGCATTGAGATAAAAAACGAACAAGGAAGAGATGGCATATGAAAAAAAGTATAAAAAAGAAATTAATGCTGTTTTTAATGTTGGTACTGATAATCCCTATGGTTTTAACCTTTGTTATTACAGAGGGAAGCATGGGATATTTAAAGGGAAAAAGCGAGACGTTGTTGATAGACGAAACGCTTAAATCTGCTAATTCTTTCACTAAAGAAAAGTCACTTACCATAAATGAACAGTTGGATAATATAATTTTAAATATCGAAACCATGCGTGAATATACTGAATACGTTTATAAAAACGAAGGTATGTTCTTAAGGCGTGATATGAAAACTCCCGGCGAATTTGCAGATGATACAAAGGGAAAAACCATTCACTGGCTACCTTGCAACAAGCAAAGTGATACCCAGCAAGTAAAGGACGAGGCTAGCCTTCTTTCTAACCTTGAGCCGGTTTTTGAGGCGACATCTCGCAATTACAAGTCGATTACAAGCGTTTATATTACGACACAAACAGGACTAAATATCGGATATGATGAAAATGTTTTAACGAAAAAAGGTCTTGAATATTATGACCCACGACCGGATAAGGCATGGTACGGGGAGCCTTTAAAAACCGATGAACGTTATATTTCTGATACCTATTCTGATAGTTTTGGAAGAGGTTTAATGGTAACGATATCGCTACCATACCACGTGGATGGAACTATTAGAGGAACGATTACAGCTGACATTAACATCGAGGGAATTAACAAGGATATTTTAAATATATCAATTGGAGAAGATGGATATGCAATGCTTCTTTCAGACAGTGGCAGTTTAATTTCCGCACAAGGAATTTCCGAAGAACATAATAACGCTAAAGAGTTTTTAGGCGAGAATAAAGATGCAGTGTTAAATTCAATTATAACAACTGAATCGGCGGTAAATAAAAGCACTTTTGACGGTAAAGAAGTATATATTATACATAACAAAGTAAAAAACACTGGGTGGAAACTTGCTGTTTTGTTGCCAGTAGCAGAAATTATTGCTCCGGCACAGCAGTCAAACACGACCATTTTAATTATCGGACTGATATTGCTCGGCGTATATCTTTGCATTATTTTAATTATGATGCAGAGTGTTAAAAAAATGTGCGTTAAAATAACCGACCCAATAATAAAGCTTACAGATCACATCAAAACTATTGGAGATGGAAATTTAGACTACGTATCTGAAATAGATACACAAGATGAAATTCAGCTTTTAAGTGAAAGTTTTGAAATGATGACCTTGTCTATGAAAGACTATATAGCGAATTTAAGATTAGTTACAGCGGAAAAAGAGAGAATCGGAGTAGAGCTTGATGTTGCTACAAAAATTCAAGCGTCAATGCTACCATGTATATTCCCTGCGTTTCCAGAAAGAGCGGAGTTTGATATTTACGCTTGCATGTTGCCTGCAAAAGAGGTTGGTGGCGACTTTTACGACTTCTTCCTTATTGATGATGACCATTTAGGTCTTGTTGTGGCGGACGTTTCGGGAAAAGGAGTTCCGGCGGCACTATTCATGGTAATTGCAAAAACACTACTAAAGAATGTGGCACAGACGGGTCTATCACCAAAAGACGTGCTAGAAAAAGTCAACAATCAACTCTGCGTTGGAAACGAAGCGGATATGTTTGTTACAGTTTGGCTTGGCATTTTGGAAATTTCCACCGGCAAACTCACCTGTTCTAATGCAGGTCATGAGTATCCTGTGCTTAAACGTGAGGGCGGCGACTATGAGCTTATCCAAGATAAACACGGTTTCGTGATGGCAGGTATGGAAGGCTCCCGCTACAGAGAATACGAACTTCAAATGAATCACGGTGACAGACTGTTTTTATATACCGATGGAGTAGCTGAAGCAACCAACGAACATAATGAGTTATATGGCACCGATAGAATGCTTTCTGCTTTGAATCGTTGCAAGGATTCTGACTGTGAGATGTTGTTGCACCAGATGAAAGACGATATCGATGTATTTGTAGGACAAGCACCTCAGTTTGACGATATCACAATGCTTAGTTTGGAACTTCGGTCTCAAAAAGGATCATGTATGAAGAAATTAAACCTTGCTCCAACACTGGAAGTTATCGATAAAGTCACTGCCTTTGTTGAAAAAGAGTTAGAAGACGCCGGCGTTTCTATGAAAATAATCGCACAGATGAACATTGCGGTGGACGAAATTTTTTCAAATATCGTTCGGTATTCAGGCGCTAGCGATGCTACAGTAGGCGTATCTGTGAAAGACAAAGATGTTACTTTGCGTTTTGCCGACAATGGTATAGCTTATGACCCAACCGCAAAGCCTGACCCTGACGTAACAATTTCAGCCGAGGCACGTGATATAGGCGGTCTTGGAATTTTCATGGTGAAAAAGTCAATGGATACTATGGTTTATGAGTATCAAGATGGACTTAATATTTTGACAATGACAAAGCACCAGGCTTAATATAAATGCCTTTGTAAGCAGTATGCTTTTTCCGATTTTACGCTTAACGTCATCGCACTTCTTTTCTAGCGACCAAGTTTAGCACTTAAAAAAATAAAAGAAATATTTTAAAAAGTAAAAAATTTAAGGAGAGAAAAAAATGAATTTTAAATTTTATATTCCTACAAAAGTTTTCTTTGGCAGTGGCTGTTTAGAAGAATTAGCGACAACTAAGTTACCGGGCAAAAAGGCATTAATTGTAACGTGCGGACAAACGGTAAAAAAATATGGATACATAGATAGAGTTTGTGACTTATTGAGAAAAAACAACACTGAATTTGTTATTTTTGACGAAGTGCAACCAAATCCGACAAAGAAAAATGTAGAAAAGGGTACTGAAATTTGCAAAAACGAGAACTGCGATATGGTACTAGGACTAGGCGGTGGCTCGCCAATTGATGCTAGTAAAGCTATTGCAATTATGGCAACAAATGACGGTGATTTATGGGATTATATAAGTGGCGGAACTGGAAAAGGCATGGAAATTAAAAACAAGCCTCTTCCTATTGTGACAGTTAATACAACAGCAGGCACTGGCACGGAGTGTGACCCATGGCTTGTAGTTACAAATGAAGAGACGAGTGAAAAGCCGGGTTTTGGCTGTGATTATACATATCCTACAATTTCTTTTGTTGACTGTGATTTAATGCTCACACTACCGCCGACGTACACAGCTTATCAAGGTTTTGACGCTTTATTTCACGCTGCGGAAGGCTATATTGCAAGTGTCGCTAACCCAATTAGTGAAATGTATTCACTTAAATCTATCGAATTAATAGCTCAAAATCTAAGTACCGCTGTAAAAGACGGGAAAAACATTGTTGCACGTGAAAACATGGCACTAGCTAGTGCAATATCCGGCTTAGTTGAGTCCACCTCATGTTGCACTTCAGAACATGCAATTGCACACTCGTTAGGTGCATTTCAGCACGCTATGCCTCACGGTGCCGGGCTTATTATGATAAGTGTCGAGTACTTTAAAGTATTTGCAAAAGTTTGTCCCGAACGACTGGTAGCTATGGCAAAAGCACTAGGAATAGAAAATGCAGATAAAGCAGAAGATTTTATTTTTGCTTTAGAAAAACTAATTAGTGATTGTGGCGTTGAGCAATTAAAAATGAGTGATTTTGGTTTTGCAAAAACAGACCTAAAAGCCATAGCACAAAACGCAATGTTTGTCATGAGTGGGAACTATGCACTGGATAGAAAACAATTATCGCTAGAAGATACTATCCAAATATTAGAAAAGTCTTTTAAATAAAGAAAGTCAGCAGGAGGGATTCAGAGGAAAATGTTAATTAAAAAGTACAACCATTTATCGGAAAATGAAATCGAGAGTTTCACAGATTTACTATCTGAATCTTTTCGTAAAAATGATTTTATATTTAATTACCTCATGGGGAAAAATGAAAACCGGTTAAGAAGATTTATGAAAATGATGGTTGAGTATAATAATAATTTTGCGGACTTTTATACCTTAGTAGATGAAGACGAAAAATTATATGCTGCTGTGATTTATTTGCCTGCGAATTGTGAGCCTCTTGCGGTAGGCACTGCGTTTAAACGTAAAAAGTTATTAACACTTTTAAAGTCTTTTCTTATCCAGCCTATAAAATACACAAAGAGACTTATTGATTTTTCGGAGTTAGAGGCAAAACATTGGTATAAAGACCCTTTTATAACGTTAGACATTGTGGCATCACGTGAAAAAGGGTGTGGCAAACGACTAATCGAGGAAACTTTAAAAAACTATGAGGGTCAAAATATAGCGCTTAACAGTTCTGTTGGTAATATAAATCACACCTACTATACGCAGTTTGGCTTTGAAGTTTATGAAAAAATAGTGATGGATGAGTACACAACAGCTATGATGGTAAAAAAACAATAAATTACTTCATGTAGAGCAGGGGTAGGGCAGTGGCTCTATCTTTGCTCTACAATTGGTTTTTTCCGATATAACGGATATTTTTTCATGAAAAGGAGTGAAACACGGTGACAAAAAACATAAAAGAAAAACAAATTTTACAAGGAATATGTAGTGTCTTGTTGGTTTTTTCTGTGCTTTTATTATCGGCTTGTGGTAATAAAACCACAAGTCAAACTAATTCGGTTTATAAAGAAGAAAAATCATGGGCGTATTTATCACAGGGTGATGAAAAACCGGCCGATTGTTTTTTAATTTGCCCAACGGTTTTTATGGGTGAAGAACAAATATACAACATGGCTATGGACGACGAGGATATTCGAGGTGCTTTTACAGGTGCTTTGAATATGGAAAAAGGTATTTATGAAGATAACTGCCGCATGTTTGCACCTTTTTATCGTCAAGCATCACTAAGTGCTTATAAAATGGATACCAAAACTGCCGGCACGTATTTTGAACTTGCATACTCTGATATTAAAGAATCGTTTGAGTACTACATGAAAAACTATAATGAGGGTAGACCTATTGTGCTTGCCGGCTTTTCGCAGGGGGCAGACATGTGTTTGCGACTAATGAAAGATTTATTTGATGAGACAAAATATAGTAAACAGTTAGTAGCTTGTTACGCCATTGGTTGGAGGGTTACACAAGAGGAATTAGACGATTACCCACAGCTTAAAATGGCAAAATCCGAGACTGACACAGGCGTTATTGTTTCATTTAATACTGAATCCAAAGAGACTACGACTTCAGTTATTGTGCCAGAAAAGACATTGTCGATTAATCCACTTAACTGGAAAACAGACAGCACTTATGCACCACGTGAATTAAATAAGGGTGCTTGTTTTACTGATTATGATGCTAATATAACAAGTGAAACGCCAAACTTTACAGGTGCATTTCTTGATGAAAACAGAGGCACATTAAAAGTAGATGAATCTGTTACGCCACAAAAGTATCCGGCAGGACTAGATATTTTTGAAGACGGTGTATATCATCTTTATGACTATCAGTTTTTTTATCGCAATTTACAAGAAAATGTATCAAAACGAATTGCCGAATTTAAATAGTATATAAGAAAAATTAACGTTGTAAAAAATACTACAAAACCGACTTATATGATAAAAAAACAGTTTTTATATTTTAAAGTTTTAAGCGGTGAAAAACAATATTGTGTTTGATCTTAGGTAGCGGTCCTAAGCCTTTTAAGCGTGATATTCTCGTATTAA
>JAVWHI010000064.1:0-7159 GCA_036640155.1 Oscillospiraceae bacterium
GGGGACCCATTATAGAGCCGGAACTTTGCACAATTTCTGTTACACCGATTTGTCCGCATTCGCTTATGGGACGCACTCTGATTTTTTCAGAAAATCGTGTCATAAAGCTTGCTCAATCGGCTTCAAATAACCACCCGGCATATATAACAATTGACGGTGAATATGGAGCAAAACTTAAATTAAATGAAGAGTTGATAATTCGCAAAAGTGAAAAGTTTGCGAAATTCATCAAACTTACAGATAGAAGTTTTTTTGAAGTATTAAATCAAAAATTACATTGATACGAAAGGTGCTGTCACAATGAAATCAACAAGGCAAAATGCAATTTTGGATATAATTACAAATAATGAAATATATACTCAAGAAGGAATATTAGAAAAGTTAAAGCTTGAAAAGTTTGATGTTACGCAAGCTACAGTGTCACGTGATGTAAAAGAAATGAATTTACTAAAAGTTGTTACTCCTGAAGGAAAATACAAGTATTCAATGCAACGTGAACCTAATGGTAATCCTAAATCGGTTAAGTTTCATTCTGTGTTTAAACAGGCGGTTATTTCAGTCGATTATGCTATGAACACTGTTGTGATAAAATGTCACACTGGTATGGCGAATGCGGCTTGTGCTGCACTTGATTCTATGAAGTCTGCGCAAACAGTTGGAACACTTGCAGGAGACGATACGATTTTTGTTTTACAGCGTAATGAAATCAGTGCAAAAAGATTTGCAGCAAATATCAATGAT
The DNA here is from genome assembly GCA_036640155.1 of Oscillospiraceae bacterium. Taxonomy (GTDB): domain Bacteria; phylum Bacillota; class Clostridia; order Oscillospirales; family Ruminococcaceae; genus JAVWHI01. Next base: position 742 of record JAVWHI010000064.1, read on the forward strand.
TTGTTGGAGTTTTCTAACGAATAAATTAATTATTAAATTCAATATGATTGGGGCGATAAGTCGGTGTTAAGCGAATTATATATAAAAAACTTAGCGGTAATTAAAGAGATTACTGTGAATTTTTCAGATGAATTTAATGTCTTTACCGGCGAAACCGGCGCAGGAAAATCAATTATTATTGATGCAATTAATGCGATTTTAGGGCAGAGAGTTTCAAAAGAAATAGTACGAAATGGAGAAGAAAAGTCCACTATAACTGCCTATTTTACCGACGTTAACCAACAGGCTTTAAAAAAAATAGCTGAATTTGGGTTACAAATTGATTCATCTGAAGTTGTTATTTCTAGGGAAATAACTAAAGACGCAAAAAGTAGTGCTAGAATTTGCGGTCAGCCAGTAACTGTAGCAATGCTCAAAGAAATTGGTGCATTATTAATTAACATTCATGGTCAACATGATAATCAAATTTTACTTTCACAACCAAAACATCTAGGCATTTTAGATAAGTATAACGTCTTGCCTGAGCTTATAACTAATTACCATGATTGTTATAAAAACGTTGTTACAATTAAAAAAGAAATAAACTCATTATCAAAAGAAGAAGAAGATAAAAAAAGAAAAATCGACCTTTTAGAATTTCAAATTGATGAAATTTCTCAAGCAAATCTACTGCCAAACGAAGATGAAGATTTAGAAAAAAAACAAATTGCACTGAAAAATGGTGCTATGATTATGCAGCAATTAAATAAAGCACATAGTTTGTTAGCCGGAAGTGACGACGATAGTGGTGCTTACGATTTAGCTAGCATGGCAACTGCTGCACTTGAAAAACTAGATTCAACATTTGAGTTTCCTGATGACTTATTTAACAGGCTTTTCGCAGCATCGGCTGAAATTCAAGAAATTGTTGTATCACTATCAAACATAATATCGAATTTTGATTTTAATCCTGCTATACTTTCTCAAATTGAAATGCGATTAGATGAAATTTTTACTTTAAAGCAAAAATACGGAGCAAATGTCAAGGAAATTTTAGCTTTTCAAGATGATGCTCAAAAACAATTAGATGAAATAAAACTTAGTGAAAAACGCCTTGATGAACTCAATGTTTTAGGAAACAATGAATATAATAAACTTTTAAAATTAGCTCAAAATTTAACTGAATCTAGAAAGGAAGCAGCACAAAAATTTATTGCTCAAGTGAGTGAAGAACTGACTTTTCTTGATATGCCAAACGTAAGCGTTGATGTTGCTTTTTTAAAAGTGAAACCAAATGCAAAAGGACAAGATGATGTCGAATTTTTAATTTCTACAAATAAAGGTGAGCCTCCAAAATCAATTGCAAAAATTGCTTCTGGCGGTGAATTGTCACGTATTATGCTTGCAATAAAAAACACACTAGCAGATAAAGATGAAATTCAAACCTTGATTTTCGACGAAATCGATACAGGTGTTAGCGGACGTGCAGCCCAAAAAATTGGCCTAAAATTACGCCAAGCCGCAAACAATAGGCAAGTCTTAGCTGTTACACATTCTGCACAAATTGCAGCACTCGCTAAATCACATTTTTTAATCAAAAAGGAAACTATTAAAGATAAAACATTCACTAAAGTTGTGCTTTTAGATAAAAACGGACGCATTAACGAAGTTGCACGCATTATGAGTACCGATAATATTTCAGATTTAATGCTTGAAAATGCAAAAGATATGTTAAAACAAGCTGGGAATTAACAATGTTAAGTTTATATTAACATTGTTAATTTTTTACGCTGATTATCACTTTTAATAGCAACTTATGTGGTATACTTATAAAGTTAAGATAAAACGATTAACACTAATAAATATGGCAAAAAGCGGTATCCATATGAAAAGGAGAAAAATTATGCTCAAAAGTATGACTGGGTATGGTAGGGGACAGGTGCAAACTTCATCACGAGATATTATGGTTGAAATACGCTCTGTAAATCATAGATTTTTTGAATATTCATCAAGAGTGCAACGCCAATATAGTTATCTTGATGAAAAGCTTAAAACTTTTTTACAAACACAAATATCACGTGGTAAAGTAGATGTTAATGTAACGATTAACACAACAGATGGCACTGACGAAAATATTAAAATAAATAAATCCTTAGCACTTGAGTATGTAAATGCACTGCGAGATCTTAATGAAACCATAGGCATTACAGATGATTTATCGCTTTCGTCCATTTCTAAATTTAATGACATTTTTACAGTAACAAAAGTAGCACAAGACATTGATGAAGTTTGGGCAGAAGTAAAAGTTGCAGTACAAATTGCTTTAGAAAATTTTATTACAATGCGTGAACTTGAGGGTGAGAGACTTTTTGCTGATATTAATTTACGTCTTTCCTCGATTTTGGAATCAGTTTCTATTATAGAAGAAAAAGCACCCAAAACAATAAGTGATTATAAGGATAAACTCTATCAAAAAATCACTGAAGTATTGGCGGATAAAAACATTGATGATGCACGAGTTTTAACTGAAGTTGCAATTTTTGCAGACAAAATTGCTGTTGACGAAGAAACTGTACGCCTAAAAAGCCACATTAAGCAGTTTGAGCAGCTGATTTTACTACATGAACCTGTAGGTAGAAAGCTTGATTTTTTAGTTCAAGAGTTGAATCGTGAAGTAAACACTATTGGCTCTAAATGTCAAGATATTACCGTTACAGAAATAGTAGTTAATATGAAATCGGAAATTGAAAAAATAAGAGAGCAAATTCAAAACATTGAATAGTGGAGGTACGCAGTGAAATTAATTAATATTGGCTTTGGAAATATGGTTTCTGCAAATAAATTGGTTTCGATTGTAAGTCCGGAATCTGCACCAATAAAAAGGATTATTCAAGATGCAAGAGATAAGGGACTTTTAATAGACGCAACATATGGAAGAAGAACAAGAGCAGTAATAATAATGGATAGTGACCACGTCGTTTTGTCGGCAATTCAACCTGAAACTGTTGCAAACAGAGTTGTTGAATACGAAGATGACGATGACGAACTTGAATAAATAGGAGCATAATCATGGATAAAAAAGGTTTATTAATTGTCTTAATAGGACCCTCCGGAAGTGGAAAAGGTACAGTATTAAAAGAACTTTTGCAAACCAACAACGACATTTTTTTATCAATTTCTGCAACCACACGTTCGCCACGTGTCGGAGAAATTAATGAAAAACATTACTATTTTAAAACAAAACAAGAGTTTGAACAAATGCTTCTTGATGAGCAAATGCTTGAATATGCGTGTTATTGCGATAACTATTATGGAACGCCAAAAGCACCCGTATTTGAAAGATTACAAAATGGCGAAAATGTTATTTTAGAAATTGAAGTGCAAGGAGCGCGCCAAATTAAACAAAAGTATCCTGATGCACTATTAATTTTTATTATCCCACCTAGTTTAGCTGAACTTAGAAAAAGGCTTGTAACTCGCAACACAGAAGATAAAGATGTAGTTGAACAGCGGCTTAAAACAGCGTTAAATGAAATAAAATTTGCGTATGACTGCGATTATATCGTGGTGAACGAGAATGTTTCTTTAGCTGTTAAAGATATACTATCTATCATAAACGCACAACAATGTAGTACAAATATAATGAAAGAATTAATTAATGAGGTGTTAGAAAATGCATAGACCATCAGTTAGCGAAATATTACACAATAACGAAAGTTATTATTCATTAGTAGTGGCAGTTGCAAAACGAGCAAGAATTATATCAGATGAAGCAAGTGAAAAAGGTGAGATTTTAATAGATAAACCAGTAAATATCGCTGTACATCAATTTGCAGATGGCATATACAAGCTAATAGAAACTCCTGACATTGGCAGTAAAATCGAATAGAACAAAACAATATTTTAAAAGGTGGAATTAGTAAAAGTTATGCAGAACATTGTTATTGCAAAAGTTGCAGTTGATAAAACTGCGTTTGGTTTTGATATTTTGTTTTCTTATATTGTTCCACAAGAATTTGTAAATTTAGTACAAAAAGGAATCCGTGTGTTAGTACCCTTTGGAACTTCAAATCAAAAACGTCAAGCTGTTATTTTTGAGCTTATCTATCAAAACGAAGATATAGCACAAGTAATTTCTTCAAATGAGGAAAAGAAAATTGCTTTAAAACCAATTTTAGCTGTAATTGACGAACAGCCAGTTTTAAATGACGAGATGTTTTCAATTATTGAATACATGGTTACTAACACGTTTTGTACTTATTATGATGCTGTAAAAACAGTTATTCCGGCAGGCATAGCAATAGACATTTCAAAAAAAATGGAATTTAACAAAGAAATAGCACAAGAAAAATTTAATTTTCTTAGTGCTGATGAAAAAAACATTGTGATGTTTTTGCAAAAATGCAAAAGTTCTAAAGAAGTTCGAGATATTCTTGATTGTTCAAGTAGTCCTAAAAAAAGCGTTTTTGTTAATAATTTGATTGAACTTGGAATTGTCACGATTACAGACATATATAAGTCAAAAAGCAGTAAAAAAACTCAAAAAATAGTCGAACTTGTAGAGTATAAAATTGATTTTAATGTTAAACTCACAAAATTACAACAACAAGCACTTGATGTTATATTGCAACTTGATAAAACACCGTTAAAACAAGTTATTTATTTATCCGGAACATCAATGTCTATAATAAATGCTTTAAAAAACAAGGGACTAATTCGCATTGTAGATGTTCCATTAAATGAAACTTATGACGAGGTGCCTGAAAGTGTATCGCTTAATGATATTAATTTAAATGAGCAACAAAATAAGGCGTTTTGTCAAATTAGCGAGTTGTTAAATCAAAATAAACCGGCAGCAGCACTTTTATATGGTGTAACAGGTAGTGGAAAAACTCAAGTATATATAAAACTTATTGAATCAGTTTTAAATAGTGGTAGACAAGCTTTATTGCTAGTACCAGAAATTTCACTTACACCGCAAACCGTGAGCAAATTTAAGTCGCTATTTGGTCACAGAGTTGCACTACTGCATTCAGGACTTAGCACGCATGAAAGATTAGCACAATATAATAAAATCAAATCAGGATTTGCTGACATTGTCATTGGTACAAGAAGTGCAGTTTTTGCACCTTTAAGTAATATCGGACTTATTATTATGGACGAAGAAGGGGAGTCTTCTTATAAATCCGAAAACTCTCCGAGGTATCATGCAAGAGATATTGCAAAAAAAAGATGTTTATATCATAATTCATGCTTGGTTTTAGGCTCTGCTACTCCAAGCGTTCAAAGTTATTACAATGCTATAAATGGTAAGTATAAACTAGTTACATTAGAAGAAAGATTTTCAAACGCATCTTTACCTGATGTTTATTTAGTTGATATGCGTACTGATTTTAAAATTGATGTTTGTATAAGTGATGTTTTAAGCACGCAGATTAGTGATAATTTGCAAAAAAAAGAACAGACTATTTTATTCGTTAATCGCCGAGGTTTTAACACATATGCAACTTGTATGGATTGTGGTGGGGTAATAAGCTGTCCTAACTGTGATGTAGCTATGACGTATCATAAGGTGAACGGATTTTTGATGTGTCATTATTGTGGGTATACTCATAAATATGAAAGCGAATGCAAAATTTGCAAAAGTAAGCAAATTAAACTTACCGGTATTGGAACGCAAAAACTTCAAGACGATTTATTACTTAAGTTTCCACAAGCAAGAGTGTTGCGTATGGATACAGATACTATTTTTTCTTCTGATGACTATGAACAAAAATTTAGTGCGTTTCAAAACGGTGAATACGATATATTAATCGGCACACAGATGGTCGCAAAGGGACTTAACTTTCCAAATGTAACTTTAGTCGGTGTTATAACCGCCGACAATGGACTAAGTTCAGATAATTACAATTCAAGCGAAAGAATTTTTTCATTAATAACACAAGTAGTCGGCCGAAGTGGAAGAAATGAAAAAGCAGGCAGAGCATATTTACAAACATATAATCCTGAAAATCCTATTATTGTTGCCGCATCAAACCAAGACTATAAGAGTTTTTACAATAGTGAAATTGAATATCGAAAATCAGCATTAAATCCACCATTTTGTGATATATGTGTTATTGGATTTAGCGGTAATAAAGACAAAAATGTTAAACAATGTGCGATGGCGGCAATGTCAATTTTAAAGGCGTTGATTGTAGGACAAGATAAAATTCCGCTGCGAGTTTTAGGGCCGTCACAAGCGTCTATTTATAAGTTGAATAATAAATTTAGATATAAAATTATTATCAAATGTAAGTTCAACCAGAAGTTTAAATTATTAATGGCACAACTTTTAAAAGAAATTGGCAATAGTAAATTTAGTTCAGGTATTTCTTTTTATGTTGATGTTAATGGCGATATTAATTACTAAAGGAGATTGGCTATATGGCATTAAGAA
>JAVWHI010000064.1:7169-7605 GCA_036640155.1 Oscillospiraceae bacterium
TAGATGATAACGAGATTATTAGAAAAAAGTCAAAAACAGTAACTGAATTTAATCAAAAGCTGTGGGATTTGCTTGATGACATGGCACAGACTATGTACGCTGCTGATGGCGTAGGACTTGCAGCTGTGCAAGTTGGGATTTTAAAAAGAGCAGTTGTTATTAATACAGGAGACCAGCTTTATGAACTGATTAACCCAATGCTAATTCACTCAGAAGGTGTGCAAAATGGCTCGGAAGGTTGTCTATCAAGTCCTGATGAATATGGAATGGTTGCTCGTCCGATGAAAGTTACTGTAACTGCAAAGGATAGATATGGAAAAAGCTATGAACTTACAGGTGAAGAGCTTTTAGCACGTGCTTTATGTCATGAAATTGACCATTTAGAGGGGATTTTATTTAAAGACCTTGCAACTGAAATGTTAGACATTGAGCGTCC
>JAVWHI010000065.1:0-7522 GCA_036640155.1 Oscillospiraceae bacterium
GTCGATATAGCCGGGGTTTTTACACCACTTAAGAAGGTCTGTGGATAAGTTTTTTACGTCCGAGTCCGGTATATCACCGACGAAACCACCGGCAGGACTAACGCCGAATATTTTATTTTTATCTACTGACTTTACCACTTTATAAAGTCCTTGTACTAACTCCGAAGTATTTTTTTGTGCTTGTTGTTTAGTGTCTTCATAACTTTCTATACTTGCGCCATAAAAATAGTCGTCAATATGTAGCCCATCGACATTATAGTTTTTCATAATTTCGTTAGCACCATCGGTAATAAGCGATTTAACTTCGCTGTTTCCCGGTTTTAGCCACCATCTGCCTGCAATATTTATCATATAGTCATTGTCGCTTCCAGTGTACCACTGTCTGATTTTATACTTTAAATTCACCTGCTTAATTTCAGTATCTGTCATGATACGGTAGGGGTTAATCCAAGCTTGTACTGAAAGATTAAGTTTATGAGCTTCTTCTACAATTACTAAAAGCGGGTCATAATCAGCGGCTTTACCGGCTGTGCCTGTTACATACCTTGACCAAGGAAAAAACTGCGATTCATAAAAAGCATCTCCAAAAGCTCTAACTTGAGTTATCACTGTGTTAAGACCAACCTCTTTACACTTAGTAAACATCATTTTTACATTTTTACAAAAGTCTTCTTTACTATTTCCTCTAAACTTACCAAAGTCCATGTAAGAAATCCAAACAGCTTTCATGTTTTTATAATTAATTACGGTTTTTTCAGTGTTAGGCGGTTTATTGCCGGAAGAAGTGTCACCGTTTTTATCATTTGAGTTTACTAAAGTCGGTGAAGAGATATCGCCCTCACTATTATTACCGCTTTCTAGCCCTGCAATTATTGAAGATATATCATCAACGTCCGAAAAAAGCCTATCCTCATCACTTGATTGTGAAGAAGAGTCTGATTTTGGCGTGCTAGTTTTTTTATTAAGCCCGTCCTTATATTGAGATAAATTATTACAACTTGTTAAACATATAGACATTATAACAATTAGTATAGTAAAAAGATGTTTTTTCATATTACCTCGAAATCAATAAAATTAATGGTCGTTATAATAAAGGCTTGATAAAATTAGCAGTTCTTCCTCGTCGGTCAACGTATCTGTTTGGGTAGTATTAATTTTTGAAGTGTGTGTTTTTCTATAAAGCTTTACTATTTCGTCGGCATTTTTAGTGGGGCTTGATGGCGTGGTATCACTGCCGGTTTTATTAGAGTGATTATCGTTATTCATTTTGTACAGGGCTTTATTTTTTTAGCCCAAACCTCCTATATTTTTAGCCAAAAAGTTTTGTGAAAAAATTCGCAGCTTTTGACTTAGTTTTTGGTTTAACCTCACATTTGTGATTTACTAAAATCGTATCACGCCCAATAACTTCTATGCTTGACCAGTCTATAAGCACGTCATCTTCACGACCTAGCAAGCCAAACAGTCTAAGTCTACCATAAACAACAATAGAAGTAATTGTAGCTAAGTCATCATCAAAAACGAGGTCGTCGACGTATCCAATTTTCGTTCCGTCATGAATACTTATTAGTTCTTTACTTTTAAAATCACAAAATCTTGATGGCACTTGACTTATCTCTCCTTTATTTAAAGTAGTAAATAAGTATATGTATTTATTATAAAAAATAGTACCCACAAGTGATTCTTAAATAGTTATACATTTGCCAATATTAGTTTGTGGGGCAATATCAAGTGTATAATCAAGCTCAATAGTTGCGCCTCTATTTAAAAGTGTAGTTACAGTCTTTAAGTACGCAAGTTCGGGTTTATTATTGTTTTGGCTTAAGTGCGCCAAAATAAACTTTTTGGTTTTTCCGTCCATTAAGCGTGCAATACACTGCGAACATGCCTCGTTAGAAAGGTGTCCATTATTTGAGGCAATTCGCCGCTTAATAGAGATTGGATATGGTCCACAACTTAGCATTTCTTCGTCATAATTTGACTCAATAAAGACTAAATCGCTGTTAAACATTTGCTCAAACACTGTATCGGTTACATTTCCTAAGTCTGTAGCATAACAAAGTGACTTATCATCTTGTGTTGTAATTTTAAAGCCTAAACTTTTACTTGTGTCATGAGGTGTAGCAAAAGCTTTTATATGTACTGTGCCAACCGAAACGCTAAGCTTATTAATTTCATATAAATCTGCCGAAGAATCGATTTGGTCTTTTTCTATTAACTTAGTTAGTGTTTCTTTTGAGCCATAAATAGGCACATTAAGTTTTTTTGCAATAGGTTTTAAGCCACGCACATGGTCAATATGCTCATGTGTGATAAAAATCGCCTTAATAGCAGACTCTTCAATTTGAGCAATTTTCATCTGGTCTGCAAACCCTCTAATACCAATACCGGCATCAATTAATATACCGCTTTTAGCCTCACCAATATATGTAGAATTTCCTTTTGACGAACTGCACAAGGAATATAAAAACGCCATATAATTCTCCTTTTTATACCAACTTAAAATAAAAGAGTGAACGATTCGTTCACCCTTTAATTCCTTACTACAATGCCTGTTGCATTGCATTATCGGGCATAATGATTTTTTTGATATCTGCTCCTAGTGCTTTAAGCTTCAATTCAATGTCTTCATAGCCACGCTCAATATGGTAAATATCTTCTATTTCTGAAACTCCGTCTGCTGCTAATGCTGCGATAACAAGTGCTGCACCTGCTCTTAAATCTGTCGCTTTTACAGGCGCACCGGTAAAGTTTTTCGTGCCTTCAATTATAGCTACACGTCCATCTACAGAAATATTAGCTCCTAATCTTCTAAGTTCATCAATATATTTAAATCTGTTGTCCCAAACTCCTTCAGTGACAATGCTTGTACCATTTGCAATAGCAAGCAGCGTTGTAATTTGCGGCTGCATGTCTGTAGGGAATCCGGGGTGCGGCATGGTTTTAACATTTGCTTTTTCGTATTCTGCTTTGCCACGTACTCTAATGCTATCATCATATTCTGTTATATCTACGCCTATTTTACTTAGTTTAGTTACAATGGATTCTAAGTGCTTTGGAATAACATTAGTTATTAAAATATCGCCTCTTGTTGCAGCGGCAGCTACCATATAAGTTCCTGCTTCAATCTGGTCAGGAATGATAGAGTAAGATGTTCCTCTTAACGCTACAACGCCTTTTATTTTTATTACATCCGTTCCTGCGCCCATAATATCAGCGCCCATGGAATTTAAGAAGTTTGCTAAATCAACAATGTGGGGTTCTTTGGCTGCGTTTTCTATAACCGTTAGCCCCTGTGCTAAAACTGAGGCTAAAATTGCGTTCATAGTACCGCCGACGGTAACACTATCAAAATAAATTTGCGTACCGACTAACTTTTGGGCAGTCAGTGAAACCATTCCAAACTCTAAAACATACTCAGCACCAAGAGATTTAAAAGACTTTAGATGCTGGTCAATAGGTCTTAAGCCGAAGTCGCAACCGCCCGGTAAAGACACTTTAGCTTGATGAAATCGTCCGAGTAACGCACCTAGAAAATAGCAAGATGCACGCATATGACGGGCTAAATCATATGGAACTTCAGGCACGGTAATATTTGCTGTGTCAATTTCAATCGTACTTTTGTTAATGATTCTAACTTTAGCGCCCATTTGCTTTAATATTTTTATAGTAATCGAAACATCACTTATGTTCGGTAAGTTTTCAATAATGCAAGGACCCTGTGCAAGAATTGTTGCAGGTAAAATAGCAACGGCAGCGTTTTTAGCTCCACTGATACGGACTTCTCCTACCAGTCTATTTCCGCCGTTAATTATATATTTTTCCACATTTCTCTCCCCTTTGAATACATTAATCATTATTATAACACACATCGTAAAAAAATGAAAGTATTTTTTAAGGATATGTAAATATTTATCTTGAAAATGTTTAACGAAATATAAAGTATATTTTTAGTAATAAAAATGGTAATCACAGCAAGAAAATTTAAATAAAATCGTATGTTATATTTTATCCAAAAAGGTATGAATTACTTAGTAGGTTTGTTTGTATTTGAAATATAAAAAATCGCAAAATATATTATAAAATTTGTTTAGTAAGACTCTTTCAATTTATATATTATAATGGTATAATGAAACTAATATATACCCTTCTCAAAATTATATTTCAGAAAATTTTGCGTAAAAACCAGGTACAACAGTATTGTACATAGCCCGTGGTATATTAAAAATAAACTAATGAGGTGTTTTTATGAAGATTATTAATGGAAGCACATATGAAGGTATGTGCCTAGAAGCTGCAAAAATTATAAAAAGTCAAATGAGCGTAAAACCAACGAGCGTTTTAGGACTAGCTACCGGCTCTACACCAATCGGAGTTTATAAAGCGTTGATTGAAATGAACAATAATAAGGAAATTGATTTTTCTAAAACAACGACTGTAAACCTAGATGAATATGTTGGACTTTCCGGCGAAAACGACCAAAGTTATCGCTATTTTATGAACACTAACCTATTTGACCATGTAAATATTGATAAAACTAAAACCTTTGTACCAAACGGACTTGCAAGCGATATTGACGGTGAATGTAAACGTTACGACAAGTTGATTGAAGACTTAGGTGGCGTTGATGTTCAGATTTTAGGAATAGGTCTTAATGGACACATTGGATTTAACGAGCCAAACGCATATTTTGATAAAGGCACTCACCAAGTTTCATTAACAGCGTCGACAATAGAAGCTAACGCTAGATTTTTTGAAACTATTGATGAAGTACCAAAAACCGCTGTTTCCATGGGTATTAAAACAATAATGTGTGCAAAGAAAATCATTTTGCTTGCAAATGGCACTGCAAAAAGCGAAATAATATACGAAACTTGCTTTGGTAATATAACTCCAAACGTTCCAGCATCAGTACTACAATTGCACCCTGATGTAACAGTTATAGTTGATAACGACGCTTGTGCAGCAATTAAGAACAACATTAACTAGTCTAGGCATTTAATTTGAATTTAAAACAAGGATTATCATTTTTTTGATAATCCTTGTTCTTTTAATTATTATGCAGTTTCAATCGAATTTGCTTTGTGTAAATTAAGTTTATCTATTGCCCATTGACGCATTTTAAATTTTTGAATTTTTCCGCTTGCTGTCATTGGGAACTCTTCCACAAATTCAACATAGCTAGGTACTTTATGGCGTGCCATATTTTGTGCAACGACTGCTTTTACTTCATCTGAAGTCCAAGAAACACCGTCCTTTAAAATAATAAGTGCCATTACTTCTTCACCGTATTGTTCACTAGGAACGCCTATCACCTGCACGTCTTTGACTTTATCAGCAACTGTGTATAAAAACTCTTCGATTTCCATAGGGTAGATATTTTCGCCACCACGAATAATCATGTCTTTAATGCGGCCGGTAACTTTATAGTAGCCATTTTCGTCCACTTCGCACAAATCGCCGGAATGCAGCCAACCGTCTTTATCAATAGCTTGCATTGTTGCCTCTTCCATTTTATAGTAGCCCTTCATTATGTTATACCCACGGGCGCAAAATTCACCTTGTTGATTAACGCCTAACTGTTCACCAGTTTCAGTATCAACGATTTTGCACTCAATGTGAGGAAGTGCTTTTCCGACTGTTGAAACACGTCGCTCGATAGAATCAAAAGTAGTTGTTTGTGTGCAAACCGGTGAGGCTTCTGTTTGACCAAAAGCGATAGTTATCTCTTTCATTCCCATCTTCTCTACTACTTGTTGCATAACTTTAATAGGGCAAGGCGAGCCTGCCATAATACCAGTTCTAAGTTTAGGGAAGCGATATTTTGAAAAATCTTTATGTTCTAATGCTGCAATAAACATTGTAGGCACGCCATGTACTGCTGTACATTCTTCGTCTTGTATAGCACGTAAAAAGTCTAGTGGGCGGTACGATTCAAGAGGCACCATAGACGTTGCGTGTGTCAAAGCCGCCATAACAGCCAAAACTAAACCAAAGCAGTGAAACAGTGGCACAGGAATGCACAATTTATCTTCGTGGGTAAATTTCATACAATCGCCAATAGATTTTCCATTATTAACGATATTGTAATGAGTTAGCATAACGCCTTTAGGAAAGCCTGTTGTGCCGGAAGTATACTGCATGTTCACGACGTCAAAAGGTGAACATGCTTTTTTAAATGAAGAAAGTTGTTCGTCGGTAATTGTTTTTCCATTAGAAACCATCTGATTAAAAGAGGTCATACCGTCCGGTGCATTATCGCCGGTTAAAACAACTGATTTTAAAAAAGGTAGAGTTTTAAGGTCTAACTCATTTGGTTTTTGTTCTTTTAAGGTAGGGCAAAGCTCGTTTACAATATCGGTATAGCTTGAATACTTTGTGCCACTAGTCATTACAAGGACTTTAGTGTCTGACTGACGCAATAAATATTCTAGTTCAAAGACTTTGTAATTTGTATTTACAGTAACTAAAACAGCCCCAATTTTAGCGCAAGCAAAAAGTGTTAATAACCACTCAGGCACATTAGTCGCCCATATGCCGATATGCTCGCCTTTTTTAACGCCAATGTTAATGAAGCCTTTTGCAACTGCGTCAACTTCTTGGTCAAACTCTTTCCATGTTCTAACATAATCACGGTCGATATATTTTATCGCGCGACTGGAAGGGTATTTATTTGCAACTTGCTCTAACAAATCGCCCAGTGTGATTTCCATCAATTTTTCCATAATAAAAGTCCTTTCAAAATTTCCTCATTATCCGACGTAAAGCGATATAAAAACTTATTTATAACAAAAAAGCCCTCGTCTCCTATTAATAAAGAGACGAAAGCTACTATACTTCCGTGGTACCACTCCAATTGGTGTGTTAAAAAACTCACCCACTCGTTCACATCTAATAATGTTATTCCCGATATCGGAGGAAAACCGTTCTTACCTATTTTTGGCATTGCCAATTTCAGCAGACTGCTCAAGGGCGAGTTCGACATGACATTTGCACCGTTTTGCAGCAACCAACGGCTCTCTGAAGCAAAAGACAATATTTACTATTCCCTATCAGTGCATTAAATATTACTAATTTAATATACCACTAAGAAAATAGTTTGTCAAGCGTAAAATAAAATAAATATTGTGAATTATCGTAAAAGCGTTTTCACATCAACTTTATTGGAAAGACTGGGAAATGTCTTGACAAAAGCAAAATTTGTGGTATACTTTTATAAGTAAAATATGCTACTGTGGCTCAATGGCAGAGCAGCTCATTCGTAATGAGCAGGTTGTCAGTTCGATTCTGACCAGTAGCTCCAAAATAGCCCCAGTAGGGCAATTCATTCGGGCGAACTGTGTGTTCGCCCGAATGTTTTTTTGGGAACAATGTAGGGGACGGTCTTGACCGTCCCGGTATTAGCGTAAAGCAATCGCTCTGCTCTTGCCGATTATCCCACGCCGGACAAATTGTAGGTGACGGGATTTGCTTTTTTGCGAAAAAGCCAGTCACAGGAAAAACGTGTCACTGGCACGTTTTT
>JAVWHI010000066.1:0-7482 GCA_036640155.1 Oscillospiraceae bacterium
ACCGCTGTAATTAACGATTGCAAAATCATAGCAAATAAAGCTATTTGTAAAGGTGAAGTGCTTTTGCACACACTCTATCAAAGCACCGAAGAAAACTGCAAGCCGGAAATAATGGAGTTTTCCATCGCTTTTAGCCAAATAATCGACGTCGATGGCATAACTGATGACTATGAAGTTAATATTACCGTCAGCGTTATTTCCCTTGAGCTAGAACTTAACAGCGATAACTTAAATCCACCCGGCTGTTTTAATGCTCAAATCACCTTGTCAGCTCAGCTTGAAGCCTGCAAAGATGCAAAAATAAACATTATTAACGACTGCTACTCCACTAACTTTGAAACTTGCACTAATGTAACTAAAATAAAAATCGAAAAACTTGTGAAAGTTATTAACCAAAATTTTATGACTAAAAACAAAGTCGAAATCCCTCAAAGTGAAATTAGCTGCATTTATGACATCTCTTGCGAATTTTGTTACTCTTCTTGGAAACTCATAAACGAAGAAATTAACGTTTGCGGTAACCTTGAAATTCTTATTATTGCTATCGATTCTCAAAACATGCCGGTCGCAATAGAAAAATCTATACCAATACAAATAAACGTCGGTTGCCATCACCCAAACGAAGATATTATCTTCAACCCCACCGCTGTTGCAACCTCAAACTCGTATAGCCTTACTAGCGCTAACTGCATTGACATCACAACCGAAATTAATGTTTGTGGCATAGTTTCTGCCTTTGAACACTTAAACGTTGTCACCGGTATCGATGTAAACTGCGAAAATAAAAAAGTCCGTGATGAACAAGACGTACTACGCCTCTACTTTGCTAGCTGTGGCGAATGCGTTTGGGACATAGCTAAACGCTTTAATACCTCAATAAGCGCTATAATTGAGGAAAACTGCCTCGATAACGATATATTATCCGAAAAAGGAATGCTTCTCATTCCTATCACCAATTAATTTAGGAGGATATTTATGGAAACTACAAACATTTATGCTGATATCGCTTCACGCACTAATGGCGATATATATATCGGTGTTGTGGGGCCTGTCAGAACAGGTAAATCAACCTTTATAAAAAAATTTATGGAAACTTTGGTTTTACCAAATATTCAAAGTGAGTACCGTAAAGAACGTGCAATCGACGAACTGCCTCAATCAGCAGGCGGTAAAACAATTATGACAACAGAGCCGAAATTTATCCCCGAAGAGGCAGTAAACATTGTTTTGGATAAAAACGCAAGTATGAATGTGCGTATGATTGACTGCGTTGGTTACATAGTACCAAGCTCATTGGGATATTTTGAAAACGAAATGCCTAGAATGGTAATAACTCCATGGTTTGACACAGAAGTCCCTTTTAACATGGCTGCGGAAGTCGGAACACAAAAGGTTATCACCGAACACTCAACAATCGGCATAGTAATAACTACAGATGGCACAATTACCGACATTCCACGTGACGAGTATGAAGAAGTCGAACAACGTGTCATAGAAGAGCTAAAAGGTCTTAATAAACCATTTGTAGTACTCCTAAACACAAAAAATCCTAAAAGCGACAAAGCTATTTCTCTTTGTCACTCACTTTGTAAAAAATACTCCGTCGTTGTTATGCCTATTAATTGCCTCGAACTCACCGAAGAAGATATCAAAGATATTTTAAGCAAAGTTTTATTTGAATTTGATATAAAAGAAATCGGTATTAATATGCCAAAATGGATTAACAGTTTGCCAAAAGATCACTGGCTTAAATCTGCTGTCTTTTCTAAAATTAAAGACTGCGCTTGTAAACTCGAGCGTATTCGTGACGTAAATGCACTTCCTAAAGAAATATGTTCGTGTGAATACATAACCGATGCAAATGTAGTCGCTATTAACTTAGCTACCGGGTGTGCTAACGTGAGCGTATCACTCGCCGGAGATTTGTTTTATAAAATTTTGGGTGAAGTTACCGGTCTTGATATCGATGGCGAGGCCGCCCTAATGCCATGTATGATCGAACTCGCAAGCGTTAAAGAAAAATATCAAAAAATCAAAAACGCGCTTGAAGAAGTCGATGCAACAGGCTATGGTATAGTTATGCCAACCCTTGACGAACTCTCACTAGAAGAGCCACAAATCGTTAAGCAAGGCGGCAAGTACGGTGTCCGGCTTCGTGCTAGCGCTCCATCAATTCATATGATTAAAGTGAACACTACCGCCGAAATTTCACCAATTGTCGGTAGCGAAAAACAATCCGAAGATTTAGTGATGTACCTATTAAAAGAATTTGAGCAAAATCCAAAGAAAATTTGGGACAGCAACATCTTCGGAAAGTCTTTACACGATTTAGTGAACGAAGGTCTTCACAATAAACTTAATCGCATGCCAAGCGATGCACGACAAAAATTACAAGAGACTATTGAACGTATTATAAATGAGGGGTGTCAAGGCTTAATCTGTATAATATTATAGACTTTTCTCGCTATGTTACAGCAATAAATTTAGGGTATCATCGCTTAAATATGTGATATTTTATATATTTGACAAAATTCTAGATTATTTTTAAAAAGTCTATTGACATTCGCAATTATTTTGCTATAATTAAGAGTAAGTAAATTATTAATCACTTTATATATTTAGCAAAATCGTTGAAAAACGATCACGCAAAGCTATGAGTCTAACATGAATTTTATTCATCATGATCGTCAAGCTGCAATTTTTCTGATTGCTTTTCAAGCAGTCATAACTATTGCAGCTTTTTTATTTGTAAGTTCGTATGTTAATTTCCAAAGAAAGGCGGCGAAGCAATTTTGTACCATCCAAAACGAAGTAAGAATTATTCGAACAAATTTTTAAAACAAACTGTTTCGGGCGTTATGGCACTGTCTATTATTGCTACAGCCTTTATTTTTCCGCCACTCATTAAATCAAGTGCTGCCCCTAATTCACCGCTACAAGTCGAGAGAGATGATTGGGAAAAGCAAACAGTTCCGCTAAAAAGAGATAACCTTGTTAGCGTTGTTAACGGTGAATTTAATAAAAACTTTTCAAGCTCCCATGCAAACTCGTTTTGCTATGACGCTGATAGACTAGATGGAACATTTGGTTGGAATACTCGTCCCAACAGCAAAACATCAAGTGATTACCGAATCGAATTGCAAAAAGCAAACGGTGGAATTGGTACATTTGCTGTAACAGATTATCTGGGTCAAAGAGGCGATAATGCCGTTTATGCTGAACTAAATGCAGAAACTCCAAGTACTTTATATCAAGAAATCCCGACTAACCCCGGCGAAACGCTATATTATTCCTTCTTCCACGCAGTAAGACACGAAGGAGAAACTACACGGTATAAATACGATACCGCTAATGGTAACGATGCTTTTTCTTATAATGGTGCAACAGATGGTGGAAAAATCGTTTCAATAAATAAAATGAACTTCTTTTTATCCGGGAAAACTGAAAAAGATAAATTCAATCCAACAACTGGTGTTCCGATAGGCTCACCAAAATTTGATGCTAATGGTCAGGTTGTTGTAAGACCTTGTTGGACACTTAGAAATGCAGCTCAAGCACAAAACCAGGCAGAAGATGCTGCAATGGCAAAAACTAATATAAACTATGGCTGGCAAAAATTCCAGTTTTATAATAGCACAACAAATAAAGATGAAGTTCGCTATGGCTATTTATATGATATATGGGATACTAAAAAAAATATTGGTGTTTCTTATTATAGAGTTCCGGCTACTAAAAAAAATGGTAGTGCTTGGGATCCAAAAACAACTGATGAGCCAACTACCACTACGAGTGGGGACACTGTGGTAGAGCTTAATGCACTTAAAAAAGCCGACTACACAGCCATGGACGGTTTTACAGGTAAATATAAAGATACCGTTATAGGCTATTGGGATATTGGACGAGATGCAAGTAACGCCGAAAACGGTTGGAAGCGATATATGGGCAAATATATCGTGCCTGAAAACCAAACGCTAACAGAATACGCTTATCAATCTGCAACCACCAGTTCTAATAATAATATTGCCACTTACGGTAACTATCTTGATGGCGTTAGCTTTCGCTCCGGAGCAGAGCTTGTTATTGAAAAAAGCTTTAATGATAAAAGCCAAGCGGCTTTACCTGGCTCAGCATTAAAAGTGAACTTTCAAGTTACTAATCAAGGTGCAATGGGTGCTACAGCCATTCAGCTCACTGACCAGCTTACTCCTTTTACTGATTATATGGAATATGTGGGAAATGTTAAAGCCAAAAATGTTACAAAAAATCAAGATGTAACGCTTAATCCCAATGACGTTAGTTATAATAACGTCACTTTAACTATTAACTTGCCGAATATTCGTGGATTCCAAGAAAGAATTACCGCTGGCGAAACAGTGAATGGTAAACCGGTTACAGTCGGTGATACTATCTTAATTACATTTGATGCTAATATTCATTCCACTATAAAAACTAATGGCGTAGAGACGAATAGTTCTACTGCCGGAAAATATATTAAAAATCAGGTTAAAGCCACTTACAAAGATAAAGACGAAAATAACTCCGGCTCTCCGCTTTTTGAAACAACGTACACGTCTTACTCTAACGTTGCACAAACTTTTATGATTGACGTATTTCTAGATAAAACCGCTACGGAGATTACCGGTACTACCCCTGAATTTACTACAGTTGATGCGAATAATAACCCATTTCAGTTTTTTAATATTGACCTTAAAATCAAAGGCAACGTCGGTCTTTACACTAATGATATTACATTAAATAAGCCGACCGAGTGGGGTACTTGGACTAAAAATAACGATGTTACTGTCACGCAGTCGTTAACAGATATCTCCGGTGGCCACATCGATTCTACTAAAATTATGGGACAAGACGTTTTAAAAATGAACGTCGCTATAAAAAATAATACAGCGGCCGCTTTATCAGATGTTCACCTTAAGGAAATTTTATCGCCTTATTATGAATATATGGATATTCAGGATTTAAGTATAAAAGTTAATGGTGGTTCGGCAATTCCAAATGCGACAGCTATTACTGGAGCCGATACTAATAGCGATTTAAAAAATGTTAGGCTTGATGTTTCCGTTGGTACTATTGCAGCAAACGCTACTACAAACGTTACATGGACATTTATTTTAAGAAATACAGGAAAGCTTACTTCTACTTCCGCTAATGGCGTTAATATCGACCATAAAGCTAACGTTACTTATAACGCCTCTTCCTCGTGTTCAGATGAACTTAACTTTAACCTAGCAGGTGTTAAACTTAAAGTTATGGGAAATATCGTCGATGAATTACCCGCAGGTTTTGAATTAATTCCATCACAGGGTATGATAGCAGGCACACCACCAGAACTTCCAACAGCTCCGCCAGTACCTACACAAGCTATTAATATATATTACCAGAAAAATACCACTACTGGAGTTACAACAATAACAAAAACAGGCATTGACATTAACCTTGCCGCAACAGATGCTAACCTTACTTTTAATGTTAAATATATAAAAAGCGACTACGGAACTAGTTTTAGTAATAATTCAGCTCATTTTAGATTTTATTTAAGTGAACAGCCTGAAAAAAAATCAACCGCATTTTTTAACGTTCCAAGTGTTGGACTAAGGCCTAAAACTACTAATGATATTTTTACCGCCACAAAGTCCTCAAGTGACTTTGTTCTTACAGGGTCACAGATTAAAGGGAATGATGCTTATAATAACTCCGGCAAAAAGCTTATAGAAGACGGATTTAGTGTAACTGCTCCAGTTATAACGCTTACAGATTCTTCAGGCACAGCTAAAACTTATTCTAAATCGGGCGATGGGTTTGATGCTAGTATGAATGGTGAAAATCTTACATTTTCTAGTGCAAATCCTGGTACATATATTCTTTATTACACCGTTAGTGTAATAGCTACAAAGGCCGGACAGCCAACTAAAACGCTTACTTCTCGCCCGACTGCTGTTATGATAAACGCACAGGACACAGCAGTCCCTGCAGAAACAGCACAGCTTATTATAAATAAAACTGTCATGGAAGATGGCAAAGCATCACTTACCGGCGATAGTTTTGTTTTTAATCTTAACAGTACGTCCCCTGCTCTTAAAAGTCAAGTTCTTTTAACGTCTTCCGCCGGTCAAAATTCGCAAACTTTAACCCTTGCCCCCGGAACGTACACGCTAACGGAAGTAGGCTCGATGAATTACACGCTAACTGGAATGCAAGGTCAAGCTATTTCTGGAACAAATCCCGGTAGTTATGCTAATAACACTTTCACAGTTACGCTAGCTAAAGGCGATATCACACAAGTTACTGTTACTAATAATAAAAAAAGCTCAAGCGGAAATTCGGGCGCTGTTAATAATAACTTGCATGCAACAATGCCAACTATAAAAGTTTTAAGTGTATTCCCTAATACAAATAAGCCGATAGACGGAATAGTTGAGCCTGATTACAGGGGCGGAAATTATTACGTTGGCTCAAATGATGGAATGGCCGTTGAATTTAAAAGATGGATGCAAGAGCCTTATTATGAATACACCGAAACTTATACTAATGGCAAACCCGCTACAAAGCTAGCAATGAGCTATGATGCTTATAATAATGCAAGTCCTAAGCCAACAGGCGGTAAATGGTATCCTCCTGCTGGGAGCGACCCTCGAACAATTGATATTAATAAATTTAGAGCTGACCCCACCAATAAAGCTAACTGGGGTGCTAACGTAATTAACGTTACAGCTGTGAATCTATCGGATTTTAACGCTCAAACACACGAATCCACAAAGCTATACACAGAAAGAGGTAACGTTCGATATAAAAATTATGACGTTGTTTATTTTGGGCAAGCTATGGCGTTTAATAATCAAGATTTAACCGTGCTTTCTGCTAATCTTTTGGATAACTTCTTAAAAATCGATCCCACCTCACCAACTGGCGTTATCTTCGGCAATGGCACCATGAGCAAAAACTCACCTATTATGTACGATAAATTTCATGAATATGTCGGAGTTAATGATGATTTATATGCTTTAGATAGTACAGTTGCCGGTGACTTAAGGCGTGATAACACAGATTTAAGATTAGACGTTTTAATGACTGGAACTGACCCAAATACATGTTGGTATCCGCTTTATCAGCCAAACGCAAATGCCTCTCAAGCTGACCCTCGAGTTTTATCCAATAAGCAAACTATATCTCCAACAATACCACCGGACTTTATTAAAGCTAGCTCATTATTCCATAAATTCACTGTAGGCAATACATTTGATACTGCCCCATCTTACATAAGCCAGTTAATAAATCCAAACAAAGTAAGTGTAATCGCTGATATGGTTTCTTATTCTTATGGTGGCGACACTACTAAGTTAGGCATATATGGTGGAAGTGGTAAAGATAAAATTGCAAACTATCCTACTGACATAAATGGGTGGCGAACTTATCCAGCAGGGCATGCAAAAGTCACAAATGAAGTTTACCGCAACCATTATTACG
>JAVWHI010000067.1:0-7462 GCA_036640155.1 Oscillospiraceae bacterium
TAACAAGACCTGCAATGTCAACAAATTCAAGAACTGCCGGTGTAAATTTAACAGGGTGATAAATATTAGCTAACGCATCTAGTCTTTCATCGGGAACACTTACAACGCCGACATTCGGCTCAATAGTGCAAAATGGGTAGTTGGCCGATTCTGCGCCGGCATTTGTTATTGCATTAAATAATGTGCTTTTGCCTACGTTTGGCAAACCCACCATACCTAGTTTCATATTGATACCTCTTTCATAATATCTATAAAATAAAAAAATAAAAAAAGCAGACAAACGTCTGCAAAACAATGGGGTTACCATTGACTTATATAATGCATCGTGGTATAATAAAAGATACTTACATTCATATGCACATGTAAATGCAAGTCAGTTTAATTGACTATGAGAGTCACAAGTATAGTTTAGATTATTTATGTAAAAGAATAATAGAATAAATTGTATGATACATATTATACAGCAAAGAGTTGAATCTGTCAACAACATTTTTTTAATTTTGTGTAAATTATTCGTGGGGTGATAATTTGAAATTTGAGCTATTAAATATAAACACGTTTGAAATGCAGGAACGTGCGATAGAAGATATAGTTGAGTGCAATGAACAAACAGCTTCGTATGGGCTTTCTTTAAATAAAAATCAAGCACTGCATCTAGTAAAAACTCGAGAGTTTGCATTAAAAGAAAATGGAAGAGTTGAGTTTGAGAGCGTTGTTATAAACAAACTTATTAATGAGTTTTGCAGCTCGGCATATATATCTAACAGCAATTATGAGCAAGTCATGCATCAGCTTATAGAGACTTTTTATTTTTTTAAAAATGAGACATTAGATTTTGTTTCTGATGATGAACTAATAGAATTTATGTATAAGGCATATGAAGGTAGCTGTCAAGGCTCGATAGAACTTTTAGCGGGTCGTGAACTTGAAGAATTTGCACAAAGACTTCGTGCAAACGCTTATCATTGTGAATTAGAGCCAGAGGACGTCCCACTAGAAAATGACATGGAGGAAACAGATGAATATTGAAAAAATAGCACATATTGATAGGGCATTACTTAGTGAAGAATCATATTTTCAGTCGCTTCTTGAGCAAGCACACAACAAGGCGATGATAAGTAGCGAGGAAATAGCAGCACTTCAAAATGACTGCCTTGAACTTCTTGCAAGTAAAATTCAAAAGTTCACTAATGGGCAGAGTAGTTCTGTGCGAGAAAAGGTTGCAAAGTCCATAATGGAGTCAAATATATATACGATAGGGCTTTATTTAAAGTCGTTTTCTACTCCGGAGGAAGCGCTACAAGCGTTAAAAGAACATAGTATTCCGGCATTGTACACAAGTGGAAGTCGTAGAATTAAAACAAAGTTAAGTTCAGCTAAGCATTTACATTACTTAGTTCAAAAAAATATGCTCAATACTGGAAACATAGCATATAAGTCATCGTTAGTAGGGGCAGTTAATGGGTTTTTCTTGCTTTATAATCCTGATTATGAGGCAACGCAGATAAACATTACGTTTGACTATCCAACATCTAATCCAATTAATGAATTTATTGGTGTGGAATATGTGGACAAGTATTTAAAATCGATTTACTATGAAAACTTATTTTGCAGTTTATTTTCAGATGAAAGTATAGAGCAGTTGCTTTTAAAATACTCACCGGATTATGAGGAACTTGTTTTTAATATATTTGATCAAGTTTTAATTTGTGCAATAGAATGTATCATAGTAAAATCAAATGTGCGTCAACTAATATTTACAGATGAAGACATGAATAAAATAAGTGCTATATTTCATCAAAAATCTTCAGAGCAAACTGAGCAAATTATTTATGAAAGTTATACCGCACTAATTGCTGAATTTGAAATAACAAATACTTGCTTACAAGAATATATAAAGCAGTCACTTCATACAGTATCAGTGGCGATTGCAGTAGCTGTAAAATCAAAACAAAATGTAATTACGATAAGAATCTAGTGTAAAAAATTCTACTATTTTTAAGAGGTTAAGTTATGACTAAAAAAAGCGGACTTTCTTTTATTTGTCCTGTTTGCAATAAAAAATTAATCCAAGAAAGTAATAGCTTTACTTGTGCTAGTGGGCATTGCTTTGATGTATCTAAATACGGATATGTTAATCTGCTGTTAGCTAATAAAATGAATTCACATGACCCGGGTGACGATAAAGACATGGTAAAATCACGTGCCTCTTTTTTAGAAAAAGACTATTACCGCTCACTTCGCACTGCAATTGAACAAACAGCCATAAAATACACCGATAAACATGCAAAAGTATTGGATTTAGGTTGTGGTGAGGGGTATTATACAGCAGGCTTGCTATGTGCATTAAATCAAGCAGATAAATCACCTGATTTATACGGTGTTGACATTTCAAAAGCAGCAACAAAACTTGCTGCAAAAAAGTGTAATCAGGCACACATTGCGGTAGCCTCAGTTTTTCATTTACCTATTGAGAATGAAAGTATTGATTTGATGCTAAACTGTTTTTCGCCTCTTTGTACTGATGAAATCAATCGGTGCTTAAAACACGATGGAGTGTTTTTATATGTTGTTCCAGGGCAAAAACATCTTTGGCAGCTTAAGTGCGCACTCTATGATAAGCCATACGAAAACGAAAGAAAAGACGAAGAATATAGTGGACTTACCTTTTGTGGGAGCGTTCACATTAAAGAAGTTATACATTTAAAGTCGGGGGAAGATATTAAAAACCTTTTTCAAATGACACCATACTGTTGGAAAACGTCGCAACACGACCGAGATAAATTATTTTCAAAAAACGAGCTTGATACGCAAATAGAATTTTACATAAATATTTATAAAAAAAATTAACTCGAATTTAAAGGAGAAACTGGATGCTTTTATCAGCTGAACATTTATCAAAAAATTATGGAATGAAGCAACTGCTTAACAATGTTTCGATATATTTAAATGAAAAAGAACGCATAGGAATTGTAGGAGTAAATGGTACCGGTAAAAGTACGTTATTAAAAATACTAGCAGGTATTGAGCCGGCGGATGAGGGCGTTATTTCAATAAGTTCGGGAATAGAAACTGTTTATCTTCCGCAAAATCCAATGCTTAATGACGATTTTACAGCACTTGAGCAGGTTTTTTATGATACTAAACAAATGCTAAGCAAAGAAAATGGGTATAAAGAAAAGGCTATGCTAAACCGCTTGGGAATAACAGACTTTTCCATGAAAATAGGAGCTATGTCCGTTGGACAAAAAAAGCGAGTTGCACTTGCAGCGGCGTTAATACGTCCATGTGATATTTTGCTTTTAGATGAGCCTACAAATCACCTTGATAGTCAAATGGTTTGCTGGCTTGAAGAATTTTTAAGCCACTTTAATGGTGGACTTATTATGGTTACACATGACCGTTATTTTCTTGAACGTGTTGTTAATAATATAACTGAACTTGAACACAGTAATTTGTACACATATCAAGCGAATTTCTCAAAATATCTTGAACTTAAAGCAGAACGCGCACAAATGAATGAGTCAAGTGAGCGTAAGCGTCAAACGCTTTTGAAAAAGGAATACCAGTGGATTATGCGTGGGGCAAAAGCACGTGGCACAAAAAGTCGTGAGCGTATTGAAAGGTTTGAAAAACTAAGCGACACAAAGTACGAAACCAATGAAGACCCACTACAAATGACAACAATTTCAAGTAGATTAGGTCGCAAGATAATTGAAATGGAAGATATATCAAAGTCTTTTGCAGGAAATAAGGTAATTGATAAATTTTCATATGTGTTATTACGTGATGACCGTATAGGAATCGTAGGAAAAAATGGAGCAGGAAAGTCAACGCTACTCAATATGATAACCGGAAAAATCCCACCTGACAGCGGAAAAGTTAATATTGGTGGAACGGTTAAAATAGGCTATTTTATGCAAGAATGCAAAGAACTTCACTTTAATCAAACGGTATATGATTTTATATGTGAAATAGCAAGTGAAGTAAAAACACGTGAAGGCGTTTTTACAGTGACACAAATGTTGGAAAGATTTTTGTTTGTGTCTGACCAACAGCGTATGCAAATTGGTAGACTTAGTGGAGGCGAAAGAAGAAGACTTTATCTTTTAAGCATACTTATGTCTGCTCCGAACGTATTAATCCTTGATGAGCCGACGAATGACTTAGATATAGAAACGCTAACAATTTTAGAGGACTATCTTGAATATTTCCCGGGAGCAGTAATAGCGGTTTCGCATGACCGCTATTTTCTAGATAAAATGGCGACTTCGATTTTTGAAGTGAACGATGATGGGAAAATAAGTTCATACCTAGGTAATTACAGTGATTACGCAGCTAAGTGCGAAAAAGCAACAGATTTAGCTAAAAAGTCTGATAAAATCAATACGCCACAAAGAGATAAATCGGCGGATAAGCCTAAAAAACTTAAGTTTTCATTTAATGAACAACACGAATTTGAGTTAATTGATGACGAAATAGCATCGCTAGAAACAAAGATTTCAGATTGTTCGGCACAGCTTATAAATGTTACGAGTGATTACATTAAATTGCAAGAAGTGATTGAGTTAAAGAAAAACTTAGAAGCCCAACTAGAAGATAAAACACAGCGTTGGGTTTACTTAAATGAACTTTTTGAAAAAATAGAGGCTCAAAAATAGTTTCTACGAAAAAAGATTGCTTTAAAGTAAAAAAACTGCTACCGATTAATGATAT
This sequence comes from Oscillospiraceae bacterium, assembly GCA_036640155.1. Classification (GTDB taxonomy): domain Bacteria; phylum Bacillota; class Clostridia; order Oscillospirales; family Ruminococcaceae; genus JAVWHI01. Next base: position 4,717 of record JAVWHI010000067.1, read on the forward strand.
TGGCTATTAATCGGTAGCATTTTTTAGTCGTTTTTTATTATATCCATATTTCTTTTTATTACTTTTTTTCCTTTATAAGCAAACGAGCGTGAACACAAAAGTTCATCTATATTTTCTTCGTTAATTGTGGTAATAATATCGCTTAGAAATTCACTAATATGGGTTTTACTTAATAAAGAATTAGCAGGACACACGTTTTGGCATACGTCACAGCCCCAAGCAACACCACTTTTTTTAATAGCCTCTTGTTCTTGTTTTGTAAGCTCACCTTTTTTTTGAGTGATGTTTGATAGACATCGGCTATACTCAATTCCATTATCAGTTATTGCATTATTAGGACAAGCATCTTTGCACTTATTACAAGAACAACATGTGCTAGGTTTATATTTAAACGCAGTTAAATTTAGTGTTGTAGCAATTTCGGCGATAAAAACAAAACTTCCATGTTTAGGAGTTAGCAACAGATTGTTTTTACCACGAACGCCTAATCCAGCTTTCACACCAAGTTCAACTTCTGGAAATGGTGAACTATCGATGAAATACTGAAATTCTTCACCAGGATATTCTAATGACAAGGTATCGCAAACTTTTTTTAAAATTGGTGATAAAACATTGTGATAATCCGGCAAACACGCATATTTACATAAATTTTGCTGTTCACTTTCACCCCAATAATATGGGAAAGTGCAAACAATAATGCTAGCACATGTTGCTGGAATTTTCACTTTAGCTTTACAGTTTAAAATACTGCTTATGTCATCAAATGCTACAACTCCAAAATCGAATATTTGATTTTTTTCTAAAATTGAGGATATTTTTTTTAACAATGTAACTGCCTCTTTTCACCGGTTTTTAAATAACACTGCATACTAAAGCATACGTCCGAGCAGTATGCGCATATGCTTTAGTGTGAATGCAGGTTAAGGAGAATGTATATGGTTATTAAAATTAATTATAACATAGTTGCAGTGGTTTTGGGAGTGCTATTTTGCTTTTGTTTTTTCTTTGCCGAGTATGTGACGGATTCTGTTAAGACTAAAGCAGTTGTAGGAGAAATGCAAATAGAATTACCGGTGCTTATGTATCACCATATTTTAGAAAACAAAAACCGATTAGGTGATTATGTAATTTCACCGGCACAACTAGAAAGCGACTTAAAGTTTATTAAAGAGCATAATTTTAACACGATTTCGACAGCACAATTATCAGCATTTTTGCAAGATGGAGACGCATTACCTTCTAATCCTATTATGATAACATTTGATGATGGTTACGAAAGTGTATATAAATATGCGTATCCACTTTTGCAAAAGTATCAAATGAAAGCGGTAGTTTCCATTATTGGACGTTATACGGATTTATATTCAGACCCTAAAACACCAAAGCACATCAACTATTCGCACTTAAATTGGACTCAATTAGAGGAAATGAAAAATAGTACCACATTTGATGTGCAAAACCATTCATATAATATGCACGCTAATGATAAAAAGAAAAGTAGATATGGAATACGTATAATTCCGGGCGAAAGTGAACAACATTACAAAGAAAGCTTGGTTGATGATATAGGCGGCTTGTCTGATAAAATTGAAGATAAGCTTCATATTAGACCGCAAGCATTTGCATATCCTTTTGGTGCATTGTGTAAACAAAGCAAGCCGATTTTAACTCAACTCGGTTTTAAAATAATATTTACTTGCGAAGAAAAAATTAATATAATAAAACCCTGTAGTGAATGTCCTGTTCCAATAAAAAGAATTAATAGAGCTAGTAAATACTCGACCGAGGCTTATTTTAGTAAATTCAAAATAAAGTAGATGTTTGAATTTTTTTAAAAACTATGCTATTATAATTAAAGACATATTCTTAGCAAAATATTACACGGGGGTATGATGGATTATGATTAAGGAATCCGGAGAAAACTATCTAGAAACCATATTGCAGCTTGAAAGAAATAATACAATTGTTCGCTCAAGCGACATAGCAACAGCATTAGGATACTCAAAACCTAGTGTAAACAAGGCTATGAACGTTTTAAAAAAAGCTGGGTATATTACACAAGAACGTTATGGTAATATCTATTTAACTGAATCAGGAAGAGAAAAAGCTAAAAAAGTTTTATCTAAACATAATATGATTATGACATTCTTAGTGGATGTTTTAAATGTAACTCCAAAAACTGCTCAAATTGATGCGTGCAAAATTGAACATATTATAAGTGATGAAACAATTGAAAAAATTAATAGGTTCACTAAGAAAAATGACAAATAGCGTTTTTATATACAAAAAGTATATAAAAAATCAATATTTGTACATACTGTATTAATACTAATTATTAGCTTTACTTTTTTCAAAATATGTGTGATAATAAGTATGTGATTGTTAAGGTAAGAGTCACATGCTTATTATAATTTTTAGGAGTATAGATATTATGAATATTATGGTAGTAGGTTGCGGAAAGGTTGGCTCTCGTTTAGCGCTAGCACTTTGCGAAGATGGACATGATGTTTCTGTGGTAGATAGATATGAAAGTAGTTTTGAACTTTTAGGCAGTGCTTTTAGTGGATTTACAACAATTGGTGTGCCAATAGATCAAGATGTGTTAAAAAGGGCAGGAATTGAAGACTGTGATGCTGTAGCAGCAGTTAGTTCTGATGACAATGTAAATATAATGGTTTCACAATTAGCACATGAAATATTCAAAGTTCCGACGGTTTTAGCAAGAATATATGACCCTAAGCGTGAA
>JAVWHI010000068.1:0-7269 GCA_036640155.1 Oscillospiraceae bacterium
TCGATGGGGTAATAAAACCGGCGTTTTTAGCCACTTGTTCTGCTATAAACTTATCCTCGTTTTCAGCAAGACCTCGAGTTGTTTCTTCAGAAAGTGCCGGCATTAAACCCTCTATTGACTGTGCTTTATCAATGTCATCTGTGGAATAATTGAAGTAGTCATATTGGTCAATGTCAAGATAAACAGAGGTGTCTTGCGGTTGTTCGGGTGCATCAATGTCAGTACCCGGTACGTATTTTTTAATAGTAGGGCGTCCAGCACCCAGAATTTTTACTCGCTTTCCTTTTGCAATATCGCCATCAAAACTAAAGTCGCAATCTTGCTTAAAAACAGTGAGCTTTGGAAGTTCAAGCTGAATGTGTTTGCTCCAAACAGTTGGTTTAAAATTAGTAAATGCCATAATTTTTTTCTCCTTTTAATGTTGGTTTTTTTAGAGTTGGTACTTTCATAAAACCACGTTCATTAATTCCACTTTGTCATAGAATACTGAACACGTTTCATGATTTTGGGGTTACTTAAATCACGGTCGGTTAGCTTATCGACTTCTTCAGGGGTATAAAAGTCTTTTTGCACGTCACTAAGTTCATTAACAGCACCGAGTTGCGGGGGAACGGGCATTAATTTAACTTGTGGCTCCTCTAGTGAGCGCATTAACTTCTCTCGAAGTTTGATATTTTCTTCTAAAATATCACTTAGTTTTTTTTCGGACTCTTGCTGTGCTTGTAACCTTGCGGCTTTTGCAGCTTTGTTTTCGTGCGGTGACTGCACTGGTTTTACTTCTGAAATTCCCCTATTTTCAGATGAACTAATTTCTTGTAAATCTTGTGCAGTAACTGCTATGCCCTCGTCAGGACATTTTGTAGCATCTACGACTTGCTCTTGTACGTCGGTTAGCGTATTTGTTTGTTGCATAAGCACTCTTTTCTCCATGATTAGCTACAGTAGTAGCACGCTATCGGTGCGATAAAAGTTGTTTTTTTTCGTGTGTTTTTAGTGTTTATTCGTTTGTTTTAGCTACTGGATTTTCACTACGTTTTTTAAGTATTTCTTTAAATTTCCACTTAGGTGAGCTTGAAGTTTCGCTTAAAGCATCGACATATTCAGAAAATGTGATGTACTTAGCACTAAGAGCGTTTTCAAGTGACTGTTCTTGAGCTAATTTAGTGTATGGGTTAGTCGGACAAACGTCGATACGCACGTGCATTTTTAAATCAGATAGCTCCTTGTGAGTTACAACTAACTCTTGCGGACGTGAGTGAACATTTTCATAAACTTGCATACCATTAGTGTTATAAGCGCACCACATATCGTACCAAATGAGTGCGATATCTTCTACATACTGCTTATATAAAGCGACTTGCTCGTTTAGTGGAATTGCAGACTGGTCACGCACAGCAGTAATAGCAACGCCACTAGCTTTAGTGGGGTCAACGTCGCCTAAAGCGGCATTTCCGGCACTTGCTAAATCACGAGTGCGTTCTATCATTTCGTCTTGTAGTTTTTTTGCGTCAGGCGACATAGTAGCACAGGTGATATTTTTAAATTTGCTTTAAATATCTCTAACATCTCGGGTACGTCTTATTTGAACTCCTGTTTTTAAAAGCGACTCGGGATTTTCTACTTTTTCGGGGTTGTACACAATACGAGGAAACGACGCCGATTTTGAACTCATTTCACGATTAGCAAGTTGTTTATTAATGCTTATTTGATTAGGTATCATTTGCGACACTTCACCAATACCTCGTGCGGAGTTTTTCTTTTTAAGCCAAACGTAAGAAGCAATAGGGTACAGGTGCAGTCCATCGATTTTTGTCTCTTTTTGATATGTCACATACTTAGTAGAGCGTGATATATGAACAATCCCATCTTTTTTATAAAGGCATAAAACACAAGAACATTTGTCGTTATCAGTAACGGGGTCGTCTTTTTTTATCACGGTGTCTTCGTTTTCTTCGTCTGTTTTAATTAGCTCGATTTCACTACGAGGAATGTGATTTTTAATAGCATCTTGCACGACTTCACCAACAGACCTTCGTTCAAAGATAAGTATATACGGTTGTTTTTGAACGTCACCTTGTTGCTCATCACCGAAATAAATATTGGTGTTATCAATAACTTGATTGTCTAAGTCAGAATTGTAGAAATAAATATAACTGTCTCCTGCAATGCAAGAAGACTTTACTATTTCCCAATTTTTAGTGTCCATTTTCTTGCTTTCCCACTTTTGTGCGGCAAATGCGTTAAGACGCTCACACGTCTTACTAAACTGCTCGTAGTCTTTAGTGTTGTGCGAGGTGTAGACGATTTCCATGTTATTCATAGATATCATGCTCGATTTAAACTTGACTGTAGGTTGGATTATGTTGTAAAAAGGAAGTTTTTCACCGCCTGATTCTAGTCCTTTCCACTGCTGTGACTGGTAAAAATTATAGTTTTGCTCTGTTTGCGAATAGATGTTATTTATTCGGTGGTGAATGACACCACGCTCATATTTTTGCCAAAGTGTTGTAATTTCACTCATAGTTTCACCTGCCCTTTCTTTGTACCATCATAAACTTCTAAGTTACGCATTAAAGCCGAAATTTTTTGTTGCTCTATAGTTTGTTTTCGTTGGACTTCGGTTGGCTTTTGCTTTTTTTTAAGTTAATGACTTGTTCTAATTTTTCGTCTTTTAGCCGACATATTCCATCTTTTAAACCTTGCCTATAACAAAAAAACACTATCACTGCACTCACAATTACTGCTAAAATTACTACCATATTTTTATCCTCTCTCCATATCCGATTTTTTTTTGACTTGATTTTTTACTTGCAAAAGGGTTACTAGCACAAATAGAGTTTGCTGATGCTTTAGAGGTCCAGCCGATTGCAAAGTAGCGAAGTGCATCAGGAGCGTGAGTTGGCTCATGCGGCATGCTCGCAACGTCGTTGCAGTTTTTTTCATCAAACTGCAACATAGGAATAGTGCGAATGAGGTTAGTACAGCAACGAAATATCTTAAGCTTTGCTGTTTTTTTACCATCGACTGAAACGGTGGGCTTTAAAAGTTCTTTTAGTGCCATCCACCCGTCTACACGGTTGTTATTGCTTTTAACAAGGGGAAGTCCATATTCTTCAAATAAAATTGCAGTAGATTTTCCACTTAAAGACTGTGTGTTCCAAAGGTCAGGCGGAGCTAAACGGTAGGACGGACGGTGGGTTTCACGTGACTTAATTAGTTGCACTGCTTGAGAAACTAGAAGTCCACTTTCATAAATTTCGTTAGTGACGTAAGCGTTGCCGGTTTCATCAACTGCAATCCAAAAGTGTGCGAGCATATCAAGACCGTAGTCCATGCAGGTGTACCATTTCCAGTGAGAGGGTATTACAAACGGGTCACAGACGTGGATATCTCTATTAAATTCAGGAAAATACTGTCCCTCAAAGACGTCCCAATCACCGTAGAGCATTGCTTTTTTTCGATTTTCGGGAAGGTTTTCTAAAATACGAACATAGTCGGGTGAATTTTGCAATAAAAACTTATTATCGTACACTAATGACTTCACAAAAAAGTAGTCTTTTGGTTGTTCCGACTTTTTGTAATCACGGTCAATGAACAGGCGTTTAACCCAGTTGTGACCGACACCGCCGGGGTTGCAAGTGAAATACATTCTAGGGTTAAACTTTTGTTTACACATGCCACTTGAACGGTTTGATTCAGTAAGACAAGAAAACTGAAATTCAGTAAACTGTGTTGCTTCTTCCATAAAAATCACGTCATACGCTTGACCTTGAAAGTGCAAAACGTCGTTTTCGGCATCACAGTACCCTAAAACAATGCGACTGCTATTTGGAAACAAAAACTCTTTACCTTGCTCTTTGTAAGTCGCCACATTAGCGAGCATTTTTTTAAGTGGAACTGTGTGGTTTTCACGAAGTTCGCCTAAAGTTCTTCTAAGTAAAAGAATTTGTATTCCGTCATAATTAAGTGCAAGCAAGGAAGCTTTCACACGTGCTGCCCATGATTTACCACCACCTCTAGCACCGCCATAAGCGATGTATTTATTTTGTGCCTTAAAAAATTCCACTTGTTTTGGGTAAGGCGTTTTAAACTTTATTTCACACATTATCTAGCCCACTCCTCGATTTCGTCATCTAAATGTATACTCACGTCCGAACTAGTTTCGTTTTCGGATTTATCGGTATATCCCAAACAGCACTTTCCGAAAAACCTAGCAAACTGGCTGTTATAAAGCCCACTGATACTGTTTACAAGCCAAATATTTTCTTGTAACTGTTTAGCTAAAGCGTATGAAAAAGCAAAATCCTCATGCAAGTCACGCCAATCGAGCAAGGTGCTTACGTGAACGCCGAGCGACGAAGCAAAGCCTTGAAAGGTAGGAAATTCAGCGCCACGCACCTGAGGGTCCTCACTTTTGATGGTGCCATCAGGGTAAAAAGTGCGTTTAGGGTCGGTTACTAGTGGGCTTACTTTAAAGTATTCTATAATTTGTGAGCAGTATTTTTTTTTATATAATGTAGGGCGACCTTTTTTAGCCTCTTTAAGAGTTTCTATAGTTAAACCTCCATCACAATTTTTTTAAAAAAGAGCAAAACAAAAAAGCAACTGCAAATGCAGCTGCCTTTTTTTATATTTGTTCATGTTACCATAATATCACTTATTATGTGGAATTAACAGGAATAGATGAAAGTTTTTTATTTTTGTGTAAAAATAAACTCTTTATCTGTTGCACTAACGACGATTTCACCGTTTTGCAAAACGCTCTTATCAAGGATTTTTTCAGAAAGTTTATCCTCAATTTGCGAGGTAATCGCTCTTCTTAAAGGACGTGCGCCATAAACGGTGTCGAATCCTAACGTAGCAATTTTTTCTATTGCAGAGTCCTCAAAACTTAATTTTATTCCAAGTTTTTCCACTCTATTACAAAGATTAGCTAACATTTTTCTAGCAATAACTTTGATATCTTCTTGTGAGAGCTTGTGAAAAACTATAATTTCATCCAACCTATTTATAAATTCGGGTTTAAAATTGCGTTTAACTTCGGACATAATACTTTGTTTATCGTTTTTATAAACTTCTTCTTCGCTCGTTTGCAAGCCGAATCCCAAATTTTTACGCTCTGTTAAAAGGGTAGCACCAATGTTAGAAGTCATAATAATAACTGTGTTTTTAAAGTCGACACGTCTGCCTTGTGAATCGGTAAGAATGCCGTCTTCAAGTATTTGCAAGAGAATATTAAAAACATCAGGGTGTGCTTTTTCGATTTCGTCAAAAAGTAAAACCGAGTAAGGTTTTCTTCTTATTTTTTCAGTTAATTGACCGCCCTCGTCAAAACCGACATACCCAGGAGGCGAGCCGACCATTCTAGAAACGGAATGTTTTTCCATATATTCGGACATATCAAGTCTAACCACACTGTTTTCGTCACCAAAAAGAACTTGTGCAAGTGCTTTACAAAGCTCTGTTTTACCCACACCAGTCGGCCCTAAAAACAAGAACGAACCCATAGGTCTATTCGGGTCTTTTAGCCCAATTCTACCACGCCGAATCGCTTTAGAAACAGCACTTACTGCTTCGTCTTGACCAACAACACGCTCGTGAAGAGTAGCTTCAAGGCACATTAAACGCTCACTTTCTTCCTGCGTTAATTGTTTTACTGGCACGCCGGTCCAGCTAGAAACTATTTCGGCGATATCCTCACTAGTGACTTCACCGCTTGCTTTTACACGTTTTTCCTGCCACTTTTTATTTTGTTCGTCTAACTGTTCACGCAGGGCTTTTTCCTTGTCACGAAACTGTGCGGCTTGCTCGAAATTTTGAGCATCAATAGCGGCTACTTTTTCAGCTGCCACTGTTTTTAGTTCGTCCTCAACTGACTTTACGCTACCGGGTGCAGTAAAGGATTTTAAGCGAACACGAGAGGCGGCTTCATCAATTAAGTCGATTGCTTTATCGGGTAAAAAGCGGTCTGTAATATAGCGTGAGGATAAAGTTACAGCAGAATTTATAGCCTCGTCTGTTATTTTAATTTTATGGTGAGCTTCATATTTGTCACGCAGTCCGAAAAGGATTTGCAGCGCCTCTTCCCCGGTTGGCTCAGCGACTGTTACCGGTTGAAAGCGGCGTTCAAGAGCAGCATCTTTTTCAATGTGTTTTCTATATTCAGTGATGGTAGTAGCGCCTATAACCTGGATTTCGCCACGAGCTAACTGTGGTTTTAAAATGTTAGCAGCATCAATAGCACCTTCAGCAGCACCGGCACCGATTATGTTATGGATTTCGTCGATAAATAAGATAACATTTTTAGCTTTAATAACTTCGTCAATAACGCCTTTTATTCTTTCTTCAAAGTCACCACGGTATTTTGCACCGGCAAGCATTGAAGTGATATCTAAAGAAAAAATAGTTTTGTCTTTAATCGTTTCAGGAACTTCACCTAAAGCGATTTTTTGTGCTAAGCCCTCAACGACAGCGGTTTTACCCACGCCCGGCTCGCCGATAAGACAAGGGTTATTTTTAGTACGTCTAGAAAGAATTTGTATTACTCTTTCGACTTCAGTTTGGCGGCCGATAACTGGGTCAATTTCGTTATTGCTTGCCATTAAAGTTAAGTCTTTACCGTAAGCCGACAACTTTTCGTTTTTAGAGTAAGACGTGCCGGAAGTAGCAGAACTCGGATTAAACTCGTTATTTTCGCCGTCCATGCCATAAAGTTTTGCAAACTCTTTAGCACATGAAATGTAAATATCCTTACCAGAAACGCCAAGCTCACTTAAAAACAGTACAGCATAGCAGTCACTTTCTTGTAAAATCGCCATAAGAATATGCTCTGTACCGACGTAGCTATGCCCGACATTTCGTGCCTCGTAAAGCGCACGTTCTAATATGTGTTTACTTCTAGGAGTGAGGTCGTTAGGGCTAAGATTAGTTTCAATGCCTTTTCCTACACTTTCGGTGAGCTTATTTTCAATAATGGGAGCTGTGATGTTATACTTACCCAGTATTGTCGCAGCAACACTGCTAGGGTCTTTTAGTAAGCCATATAATATATGCTCACTGCCGATACAAGTGTGACCTAAAGAGGAAGCGATAGCAATTGCGCTATTCATACAAGTGTTAGCTTTTTGTGTAAAGCCATTAAACATATACATATTAATTTTCCTTTCATTATTATATTATGAATTTAAAGTTTGTCTTATGAGTTTAGCACGATAAAAGTCACGTTCGTTTGCCGGCATAGACTTGTTACAAACAGCACAAATTGAGGCA
>JAVWHI010000069.1:0-7256 GCA_036640155.1 Oscillospiraceae bacterium
ACGTTTAAAATACCGGAGCCATATATTCCAAAGGTAGGAGCAAAGGTGATGTCACTTGCTGATCCTACAAAAAAGATGTCAAAATCCGACGAAAATCCTAATGGATTCATTTCAATTCTTGATAAGCCTGAAGTTATAATAAAAAAATTCAAGCGTGCTGTTACAGATTGTGATAGTCAAGTTTGCTATAAAGAAGGGAAAGATGGAATTAATAATTTAATGACCATTTATTCTGTCGTAACGGGCTATTCTAACGAACAAATCGAACGTGAGTTTGCAGGTAAAGGATATGGAGATTTCAAGCAAAAGGTCGGTGAGGCGGTTGCAGAGCATCTTCGCCCAGTAAGAGACAATTTTGAAAAAATCAGTGCAGACAAGGCATATCTAGAACAGTGCTATAAAAGTGGAGCCGAAAAAGCTTCAATGTTTTCACAAAGAACACTTGATAAGGTTTATAAAAAAGTTGGATTTATAGCTTTATAATAATTAAAAATGCGAATATTCTAAGTTATAAAGGGAAAAAATGGTGAACGATGAAATTATCTTCTCAAAAAAAGTTAGCACATGAAACGGTAATGTATTTAATATTTGGAGTGCTAACAACGTTAATAAGCTATGTAGCGTTTTGGATACCGCTTAAAATACTAGGCACGCATCTGTCACTTGTTGCTAATACAATATCTTTTATTGTAGCTGTAACGTTTGCTTACGTTACTAATAAACTTTATGTTTTTAAGAGTAAGAGCTGGAAACTTTGCATTTTAAAAAAAGAATTACCGTCATTTTTGGGAATGAGAATTATATCGTTTGCATTTGAACAAATAGGCTTGTTTTTTTGCCAAAATGCGTTGCATTTAGAGACGGTAGAGCTTTTTGGCATTGAAGGACTTATGATCGCAAAAATTGTATTATCCGTTGTTGTGATAATTTTAAATTACTGTTTGAGTAAGTTCTTTATATTTAAAACCAAAAACAGTGAATAAATTATCTTGTTCGGGGAGAATATTATTTATCTAACAAAAAGTTAACAAAATATCTGGTAAATTACGTTTATTGGCTATTGACATGTTGACACAATTGATATAGAATGATAAATGAGGAAGATTTGATATTGTACAATTAAGCCGATTAACATTGGTTTAATTGGATTTTTTCAAGTTATATTTAAAAATAAATATAACTTATTACAAGAAGTTATATTGTTAGAAAATATCAAATATAAAGGTTAAAAGTCCTCATTTTGCACGGTTGTGCAGAAATTTATTATTACAAGTTAGCTAAATAAACTAACCGGAACCGAAAATTTGAAAGGGGAACACAAAATGTTGACTAATAACAAGAATGTGTTAAACTGGGTTGAGGAAAAGGTTGCTCTTTGCAAACCTGATAATGTGGTTTGGATTGATGGCAGCGAGGAACAATTAAAAAAGATTAAAGAATACAGCGTATCTATCGGAGAATTAAAGCCTTTAAACGAAGATAAACTTCCAGGCTGCTATATTCATCGCACAGCAGTAAATGATGTGGCACGAGTTGAACATCGTACATTTATTTGCTCAAAAAATGAAGAGGATTGTGGACCTACAAATAACTGGTGGAATCCGACTGATGCTTACGATAAGTTAGGCTCAATGTTTGATGGCGTTATGAAAGGACGTACAATGTACGTAATTCCATATCTTATGGGACCTTTAGGCTCAAAACTATCAAAAGTAGGCGTAGAGTTAACTGATTCAACTTATGTTGTATTAAACATGGATATAATGACAAGAATGGGCAAAGCTGCATTTGACCAACTCGGAGAAACATCTAACGATTTTGTTCGTGGTCTTCACTCGAAGGCTGATATTGACGAAGAAAACCGTTATATCTGTCATTTTCCGGAAGACAATGCAATTTGGTCTATCAATTCTGGTTACGGTGGAAATGTACTACTTGGCAAAAAATGTTTTGCACTTCGTATAGCTTCATATCAAGGTAAAAATGAAGGCTGGATGGCTGAACATATGCTTATTTTGGGCATACAAAACCCACAAGGTGAAATAAAATATATATCTGCTGCATTCCCATCGGCATGTGGTAAAACTAACTTAGCAATGTTAATTCCACCTGAAGAATATCAACAAGCAGGCTATAAAGTATGGTGTGTTGGTGATGATATTGCATGGTTAAGAAAAGGTCCTGATGGTCGTTTATGGGCAATAAACCCTGAAAACGGATTCTTTGGAGTTGCACCTGGAACAAATCAAAAATCAAATCCTAATGCTTTGGCATCAACTAGAAGCAACACAATTTTCACTAATGTAGTTCATAACCTTGATGATAATACAGTATGGTGGGAAGGCCTTGATAAAAACCCACCTAAAAACGCACTTAACTGGAAGGGCGAAAAATGGGATTGCACAAAAGGCGAAAAAGGCGCTCATCCAAACAGCCGCTTTACTTCACCTGCTGTTAACTGCCCATGTGTAAGCTCTGAGTTTAACAATCCACAAGGTGTGCCGATTTCTGCTATTGTTTTTGGCGGACGTCGTGCTAAAACTGCACCACTAGTATATCAATCATTTGATTGGGCACATGGTGTATTTGTTGGTTCGATAATGGCATCTGAAACTACTGCTGCTGCAACAGGCGCTGTAGGTGTTGTACGTCGTGATCCAATGGCAATGCTTCCTTTCTGTGGATATCATATGGGCGATTATTTTGCACATTGGCTTGAAATGGGCGAAAAACTTGGCGATAAAGCTCCAAAAATCTTTAATGTAAACTGGTTTAGAACTGATGATGAAGGAAACTTTGTATGGCCTGGATTTGGCGATAATCTAAGAGTTCTTTTATGGATTATTGACCGTTGTGAAGGTAAAGCTGATGCTGTACAAACTGCAATTGGATATGAGCCAAAACCAGAAGATATCAATGTTAAAGGCTTAGATTTAACAACAGAAACTATAAAAGACTTGTTAAATGTTGATACTAACTTGTGGAAAGAAGAAGCCAAAGGAATCCATGAATTTTATGCTAAATTTGGCGATAGATTACCTGCAAAACTAAATGAAGAATTGAAAAATCTTGAAAAAAGACTTGGATAATTTTTCTTAATCAAATAATTTACAAGCTTGAGCGATATGTTTAAATTGCATATTGCTCAAGCTTGCTTTTTTATTGTACTTGCTATATAATGAGTACATAGTTTTGTAAGGGCTAGGTAATAGACATTTTAACCGACAAATTTTGGGAGGGTAAACGTATGAACTTGATGATTGGAATTTTAATTGTGTGTATGGGTAGTATATCAGTAGCTATGTTTATGGGTAAAGGAGCGTTTTTGATTGCCGGGTATAACAGGATGTCAAAGGAAGAAAGGGCAAAATACGATGAAAAAAAGCTGTTTTTAGTGTCTGGAATAGGATGTTTAATAATAACTATTCTTTTAGCTTTATTAATTGTTTTGGAGTTTCGGTATCTTTTTATTATAAATATTGTGATGATCGTAGATATTATTGCTATGCTCGTAGCTATGAAGACTTTTTGTAAAAGTAAAAATGTTAATACTGAGCAAGTACACGCTATAAGCGATGAAAAAAAAGAAAAAAAGCTTTCTAAGCCACTAGCTATTGTTGTTACCGTGTTAACTTGCGTTATCGTTGTTGTAATGATGTTTTTTGGAACAGTTAATATTGAATTTTCTGATGACAGTTTTACAGCTAAAGCGACTGCATGTACATCGCTCACGGTAAAATATAGTGATATCACAGATATTTCCTACATAGAAGAACTCACCATTGGACGCAGGACTAATGGTGTAAGTAGTGCAAGACTACAAGCGGGAAATTTCAAAAACAATGAATATGGCGATTATAAACTTTATTCATACACAAATTCTCATGATTACATTGTCATAAAAACAGCTGACAGTTTTATTTTAATCAACGACGTTGACTCTGCAAAAACTCGTGAATTATATAGTAAAATTTCAGAAAAAACAAAACAATAGTTTTATTATATAAAGTATACAAATAAAGAGGACTAAGTTTATGACAACTCGCAATGAATTGCCTAAAAACCGCTTTGAAACATTTGTAAAAATATTCTTTTTAATGATGAGTTTTTACATATTATTTTCCATGCTAGTGCTAGATAATTATCTGCATTATTACACTGAAAAACCTGAATTTACGAGTAATATATTGCTACTTATTTTTGGCGTTTTAGCAACAGCTATTTTTGGTATTTTTATAAAAAAGACAAAGATTTTGCAAGTGGTTCATGTTAATAATAAGTGCTTTTCATTTATGGTTGCTATTATAATTTTTTTGGTTTTTATAATCCAATTATTTATAGTGTATAACATTTTTTTTCAAAGTGGCTGGGACGTTGGACATTTAGCTCTAGCTACCACTAATAGACTAAATGGTATACCAATAGGTGATAGCAGCTATTTTAAAATTTATCCTAATAATTTATTCTTGACATTTATGTTTTCAGTCATAGCAAAGTGCGGTGAATATCTAGGGCTAACAATGAGTGCCTCACTTATTCTTATAGGATTAGTTTTAGTAGACACAGCGGGCGTGATTTTGTGCTTTAGCGTTAAGGAAATGACAAAGAACAAAAAACTCTCGTTAGGCGCACTGATAATATACATATTTTTCATTTGCTTTTCACCGTGGATTGTAATACCTTATTCAGAAACATATGCGATTTTGTTTCCGATACTGATTTTTTATCTTTATCAAATAAAATATAAATTTAAACATAGTAGTATCATATGGTTTTTTATTATGCTTTTAACTGGCATAGGAACAATGATAAAACCGACTGTGTCGATAGTGTTTATAGCTATAATTTTGCACAGCATTTTTAAACAAACAAAATCCACAATAAAAGTTAGTTATAAAAATAAACATCTTTATTGTTCGGCATTTTTTATAGTTTTAGCGTTTTTTGGAGCTACAGGCTTAAAACAAACAGCGTGTAATTATATGGGATTTACACAAGATAAAGAAGCTACCTTCACAGCACCACATTTTTTTATGATGGGACAAAATGATGAAAAAACTGGCATCTTTTTAAATGATGACGTGCTTTTTTCTTTAGGATATGATTCCGCCAAAGAAAGAAACGCAGCCAATATAAAAGTGGGACTTGAAAGAATTTCTAAGCGTGGCTTTTTTGGAAACATACAGTTTTTCACACAAAAATTACTGTGTAATTATAGTGATGGCACTTTTTCATGGAGTGGTGAGGGACAATTTTATGAGCAGACATATCCTGATGTTAACGATACTACTTCGCCTTTTTTGAAGTCAATATTTTATTCAAATGGAGATAATTATCACTTCTTTAAGGACTTTGAGCAAACCATTTGGATAATGCTTTTAACCTCAATGATTGGCATTGTTTTTTGCAAAAAAAGCAGTACTTTGACGGTCGGCATGCTTATAATTATTGGAATAACGGCGTTTACGCTTCTTTTTGAAGCTCGAACACGTTATTTATACTTATATGCACCAATTTATATTTTGTTGGGAGTTAACGGAGCATACGCATTAATTGTAACAATAAAGAAAAAGCTAAAAAACAGTAAGTTTGCATTTTAATAGTTTCATAAGCATATAAATATAACCTATCAAATAATTTTAGTAGGAGAAATTTTTATGTTTATTGTTTCATTAAAACCAAATATTAAAAAAGTATTGGTTATTTCATTCATAGCAATTGTTTTAGTCTTTCTTTTTGTGTTTGCGTTAGTAAAAACGAAAAACAATATGCAGACTGTCAGGAAAGTCTCTTCAGTTACGGTTAAAAACAATGAGGAAAGAATAACTTTTTTAAAGACTTTTGGGTGGGAGGTTAGTAGTGAGCCTACTGCAATAAGAGAAGTCGCAATTCCGCAAGAATTTGACGACGTTTACAATAAATATAATGATATTCAGATGGCACAAGGGTATAATTTGCAAGAGTTTAAGGGCAAGCGTGTCAAGCGTTGGACATATAGTGTCACCAACTACCCAAATAAGAGCGACAACATAAATGCGAATATATTAGTATATAATAATGTAGTTGTCGGAGGAGATATTTGCACCGTGGCGCTTGAGGGATTTATGCATGGGTTTGCATTACCAAAGTAAAGGGAGAAATAATGGCATTATGCGATTAGATAAATTTTTTTCAAGTCAAGGAATCTTATCACGAAAAGATACAAAGTCAGCAATTAAATTAGGCGATATAAAGGTAAATGGAATTATACCAAAGACGTCCGACGAAAAAATAGATGAAATAAAAGACGAGGTGTGCTATAAAGGCAAGCGTATTGTATTTGAAGAATTTGTTTATATTATGCTTAATAAACCGCAAGGGGTAGTCAGTGCAACTAACGATAATTTGCATAAATGCGTTTTGGATTTAATACCACCGAGCCTTAAAAGGGACGATCTTTTCCCTGCCGGCAGACTTGATAAAGACACGGTGGGATTTGTGCTAATTACAAATGATGGTGACTTTGCACATAACATATTGTCACCCAAAAAGCACATATCAAAAACTTATGAAGCACTTATTGACTCGCCTATAAAACAAGAACATATAAACATATTTGCAAATGGCATTAC
This sequence comes from Oscillospiraceae bacterium, assembly GCA_036640155.1. GTDB lineage: Bacteria > Bacillota > Clostridia > Oscillospirales > Ruminococcaceae > JAVWHI01. The sequence continues at coordinate 6,612 of JAVWHI010000069.1, forward strand.
CTTACTAAGTGGCGAAGAGTGCAAGCCGGCACAGCTTAGAATGCTTGAAAACTACGGTGATACATCGCTAGTAGAAATTGTTTTGGTTGAGGGTAAATATCACCAAATAAAGCGAATGTTTGCGTCAATTGGTATGAACGTCTTAGCCTTAAAACGCACTAAAATGGGACAACTACAGCTTGATATTAATTTAAAAGATGGAGAATGCAGGGAAATCTTGCACAAAGAGCTAGAAGAAATTTTGTTATAGTTAATGTAGTAAAAAGCTTGACAAATATGTGCTTTGTGAAAAACTAGTTAAATTAGATAAAGTATTATTTGAAAGTTTGTCTATAAAGGTACTGTTTTTTTTCCTTAAAATTTGGTATAGTATATAAGTAAGAAATAGTGTAATGTCTTTTAGGGATACTAGAAGATTAATAGGAGGTAAATTATGGCAAGTCTATCGTTAAAGTCAATTTATAAAAAATATCCAGGTGGAGTTATAGCGGTTTCAGATTTCAATCTACAAATAAAGGACAAAGAGTTTATTATCTTGGTAGGACCATCAGGATGTGGTAAATCAACAACTTTACGTATGATTGCAGGACTTGAAGAAATCAGCGAAGGTGAATTATATATCGGCGACAAACTAGTTAATGACGT
>JAVWHI010000070.1:0-1191 GCA_036640155.1 Oscillospiraceae bacterium
AAGTTCCTCCAATTAATTTTATTAAAACTTTTGATAAATAATGTTTTTCAGCTAACATAAAATCGTTTTTATAGCAGTGCATTTAATCGTGACCTTTTTAAATTTAAGACGATTAATGCGTAAATAACACAACTAAAATTAATAAAAATATCCATGTCAACTGTGAGTGCTATAATTATATTGTGCAATATCACGATTTATTTATGAGTATGAAAAAAGCCGGTTGAAAACCAGCTCATCTTATACTATAATAGAAGTATTGACTAATAAACAAATTTAATTGTTATAAAGCCGATAGCTCCCCATCATAAATAATGATGACAATTTTACAGCTGTTAACTGCAAACTCAGAATTCAAACTGCCAAAATGAATTCTTCGGCAAGTCTTCCTTTAAAATAATGCTCATACGATTTTGGCAATCTGGCATTAATTTACTCATAAAACTTGCAACCTCTATCTGATTAGTTTTATAATATCATTTTTCAGATAATATGTCAATTAATTTGAGCAAATTAAATATTTTTTTACAAGGTGGTGTCAAGAGCATATTCTGTTACTACAACAAAGTGCGAGCAGGATACACTCAAATTATGAAAACAAGCGACTTTTACTACGAATTGCCTCATGAACTTATTGCACAAACTCCAATCGAGCCTAGAGACCATTCAAGACTTTTGGTTTTAGATAAAACTACAGGCGATATAGAGCATAGGCATTTTTACGATATAGTTGACTATTTAAACGAAGGTGATTTACTAGTAGTTAATGATTCAAGAGTAATACCGGCAAGGATTTATGGGCATAAAATCGACAGCGAAACAAAAATTGAACTACTTTTACTTGAACAGCAGCGAGAAAATGTTTGGGAAACATTAGTAAAACCCGGAAAAAAAGCGAAGGTTGGAACAAAATTTGTTTTTGGAGATGGACTTCTTTATGGCACAATAATAGAGGTAAAAGATGATGGCAATCGTTTAATTGAATTTGAATGTGCTGAAAATATATTTACCGTTTTAGATAAAATAGGTCAGATGCCACTGCCACCGTATATAACTGAAAAATTGCAAGATCAAGAGCGGTATCAGACGGTTTATTCAAAGGAAGTAGGCTCAGCTGCTGCACCGACAGCCGGACTTCATTTTACTCCGGAGTTAATGCAAAAAATCAAAGAAAAAGGCGTTAATATTACC
>JAVWHI010000070.1:1201-6699 GCA_036640155.1 Oscillospiraceae bacterium
TAGGAACATTTCGTCCTGTTAAAGTTGACGATGTGACGAATCATAAAATGCACTCTGAGCATTACTTTTGCTCAAAAGAAACAGCTGATTTAATAAATCAAACAAAACTAAAAGGGAATCGTGTTATTTGTGTTGGAACGACAAGTTGTCGCACCCTTGAGAGCGTGGCAACATTTACGGGAGAAATAAAAGAATGTTCAGGGTATACAGATATTTTTATTTATCCAGGCTATAAATTCAAGGTTATGGATGCGATTATAACGAATTTTCATCTTCCTGAAAGTACTCTTATTATGCTAGTCAGTGCATTTTGCGGTTTTGAAACCACAATGAACGCATACAAAGTAGCAGTTGACCAAAAATATCGATTTTTTAGTTTTGGGGATGCTATGCTTATTGGAGACGGGATTTTTAAAAAAGAAAAATAACGATATTAATTTGATATAGCTTTATTCATTGTGATGCCGGGTATAAATTGAAAGGAAACCTTATATGATAAAAATTATTAAAATGCAGGGTGCTGCAAGGCGAGGCGAATTTACGACTGTTCATGGAACAGTGCAAACTCCGGCATTTATGAATGTTGCAACTTCAGCAGCGATAAAAGGCGCACTTTCTTCGTATGATTTAGCAGATATTAAGTGTCAAGTAGAGCTGTGTAACACATATCACTTGCATGTTCGTCCGGGCGATGAAATAATAAAAAAACTTGGAGGGCTTCACAAGTTTATGGGTTGGAGTGGACCTGTGCTAACTGATAGCGGAGGGTTTCAGGTTTTTTCTTTAGCTAAACTTCGTAAAATAAAAGAAGACGGTGTTTATTTTAATTCACATGTTGATGGCAAAAAAATATTTATGAGTCCTGAAATAAGTATGCAAATTCAGTCTAATCTTGCATCTACTATAGCAATGGCGTTTGATGAATGTGTGGAAAATCCAGCGACATATGAATATGCAAAAGCTTCATGCGAACGAACAACGAGGTGGCTTGTACGCTGTAAGGCAGAGATGAAAAGACTAAATTCTCTTGATTTAACATTGAATAAAAATCAACTTTTGTTTGGTATTAACCAAGGTTGTACATTTGATGATCTTCGAGTTTTTCATATGCAGGAAATTGCAAAGCTTGATCTTGATGGCTACGCTATTGGAGGACTTGCAGTAGGGGAGAGCAAGGAAGATATGTATCACATTATAGATGTAGTTGAGCCATATATGCCAAAAGACAAAGTTCGTTATCTTATGGGCGTGGGTACACCATCAAATATTATTGAAGCGGTTGCACGAGGGGTTGATATTTTTGATTGCGTAATGCCAAGCAGGAATGCAAGACATTCACATGTTAATACGTGGAGTGGAATACGCAACCTTTTAAATGCAAAGTATGAAGATGATGACAAGCCAATTGACGAAGAATGTGACTGTCCAACGTGTAAACGTCATTCACGTGCGTATATAAGACATCTTTTTAAATCTAAAGAAATGCTTGCAAATAGGCTAGCAGTAACACACAACCTTTATTTTTATAACACACTTATGGAAAAAATAAGATATGCGATTGATACTGATACGTTTGATGAATTTAGAGAAAAATATTCGGGTCTTTTGGATTCTAGGATATAATAATTAGGAGATAAAATGGGATTTATAGAAATACTATCTATTGCAATTGGTTTATCCATGGATGCTGCTTCAGTTTCAATGACAAATGGAATGTGCTATAAAAAGCAGTATAAACTACGTCAAACGTTGTTGACTGCATTAGCTTTCGGAATATTTCAGGCAGTTATGCCATTAATCGGATATTTTGCCGGCACAGTTTTTTCAGGTTTATTTCAAGCTTTTGACCATTGGATAGCACTGATTTTATTAGGGATAATCGGTGGAAAAATGCTTTTTGATGGGATTCGCAATGAAGATGAACAAAAAGCAGGGGAGTTTAGCATAAAAATGCTGTTAGTGCAAGCGGTTGCTACGAGTATAGATGCACTAGCAGTTGGTGTTAGCTTTACTAATTTAGTAAAAAATATTGGTGTGGCTGCTTTGATAATTGGCGTCACGACGTTTATATTAAGCTTTATTGCAGTTTTTATTGGTAAACGGTTAGGAGATAAGCTTAATAGTAAGGCACAGATTTTTGGCGGAACAATTTTAATTTTAATAGGTCTGAAAATCTTTATTGAGCATATGTTTTTTTAAAAAATCAGAAGATAATGTATTTTTTGAAAATAGGGTAGAATTAATGTTTTGCTCAAAATGATAATTACTTACAAAAAGAGGACGCATGATGATTAAAACCAAACCAAAAAGCGATTTTTTAAGTGGGTTTATGTCCGGAGTACCCATTGGATTAGGATATCTTTCAGTTTCTTTCACATTTGGGATTATGTCAGTTAAAGCAGGACTTCCAATTTGGGCGGCGGTATTAATATCAATGACTAATCTAACTTCAGCGGGTCAGTTTGCCGCTGTACCACTAATAGCGGTTTCAGGTTCGTTATTTGAACTTGCACTTACACAACTTGTAATCAATATACGTTATTCATTGATGTCGTTAAGCCTTTCTCAAAAGTTTGATAGCAGCGTTACAGTGCTAGACCGTTTCATAATTGCGTTTGGAAATACAGACGAAATCTTTGGTGTTGCTAGTTCGCAAAAAAACGACGTTTCTAAGAAATTCATGTATGGTCTAATGATAATGCCATTTCTATGTTGGACAGGCGGAACATTTTTAGGAGCTGTTGCTAGCGAGATTTTGCCTTTTTACTTACAAACTGCACTTGGAATTGCAATTTATGGCATGTTTATTGCGATAATAATTCCGGCTGCCAAGGTTGTAAAACCGGTTTTATATGTGATTGTCATTGCCACAGTAATCAGTTGTGCATTTAAGTGGATACCATTTTTAAGCACTATATCAAGTGGATTTGTAATAATCGTTAGCGGAGTAATATCCTCAGCTATAATTGCAAAGTTATTTCCTGTAAAGGAGGAAAGCACGCAATGAAAACAGGGTATTTACTTCTGGCAATAGCTATTATGGCTGCTGTTACTTATTTAATAAGAATGCTTCCTTTAGTTGCACTTAAAAAGAAAATCAATAACAATTTCGTTAAGTCGTTTTTGCACTACATTCCTTATGGAGTGCTAGCAGCAATGACGTTTCCAGCGATACTTTATTCCACGCAAGGAATCTATTCAGCAGTGGCAGGACTTATTGTTGCACTGATTTTAGCATATAACGGCAAGTCACTTATAACAGTTGCGTTGTCGTCATGTCTTAGTGTTCTTGCAGTAGAATTTATAGTGTCACTGCTTTAAGTGACTTATAAGAAGACAATTAAGTTTATAGCAAAAACGGAAGCCCCACAACCAACGCGGTTGTGGGGCTTTTTTAGTAAAAATGAAACGAGATGACCTAAAATAGAATATTTGCAATTGCTATTATAGTACTAGTTATTTTTACGTGGAATCTTATTACACATGAAAAACTTGTAAAAATAACAATTATGTTTTGCTAATGTACTTTGCTAATGTACTTTGCTAATGTATTTTGCTAATGTCACTTCCACCAGTTGAAAGTAACTATATTAAATTTTATTGGATGTTTCAATCAATATTTTGCATACTCATTAGAAAAGACTAATTATGCTAAGATAAATGTTTTGGCGGACTCACTCCATTCTTATTATAGATTTAACAGAACCAAAACTTTTTTATTAATCATTATAATTACTCCATTTCGGAATGTGCATTTTTAAATTATGCATCCGGGTTAGTACATCGGAATCACCTTTTCGTTAATTTTAGCGATGAAAATATTTTAGGAACATTTATATGCCTTAAGTGACTGACAAAGACAACGATTACTTGAACATCTTAACCACCTTTTCTTAAATTTATAATGGTGCAAAATTAATCTAGTATATTATGTTCGCCTTTTTCGTTACTTTTAGGAATTTTGAATATTACCTGAACATCTTAACCACCTTTTTCAAATTGGTAACGCAAGTGATTTAATTATATATAAAACTGTTGTTTTTTAAAAAAAGTGCATTGCTATAAGGAAATAAAAATTTAAAATAAATAACCCTACAACAGTGGCAAAAAACCGAAGTTAACTTTTTAAAACTAAACTGTTTTTGTTCATTATCGTCAAAGATGAAACTTGTTATAAGTCATCAATGAGCATTAAATGTAATCATTAAAGTTAACCTGTCTTAAATCACATTGCATTTCATAGACTGCTGCGAACTATCAATTTCCATTGGACTCACCCCTTAAAAAGTATTGGGTTATTACCTTGACTATAATATAACACATAAATTCTGGTTTGTCAATAGTTATTTTCAAATTATTTTAAAGTTTTTATATTCTTTGCACATACTTCTTTTTTCAGGAAAATATTAGCAATTGTTTCTTATAACACTTATGTATTTGTGATTGAGTACTCAATTTGTAGATAATGTCTTTTTTATTAAAATGAAATTACCTATTGACTTTTTGGGTAAAACAAAGTAAAATCAAAAGTAGTAGAAATCACATAGCACTTTTATTTAGTTTTATTTCCAGTGTGAAAATTAAAAAACTTATAAAGTAAGAGTGAAACTGACTATTGTTATTTAAAGGAGAAAATGATGGACGAATTAGATTATAACCCGGATATATACACACTTATTGATGAGGATGGCTTGGAACAAGCTTTTGAACTTCTAGATGTTTTAGAAGTGAATGAGGATAGATATTTTGCTCTAGTGCCATATTATGAAAATCCAGAAGATTCATTAGAAGATGATGGAGACTTAATCGTTTTGAAATCACAAATGGACGAAAATGGTGAGGAAATGATGATTTCAATTGATGATGACGAAGAATATCAGCGTATAGGCGATATGTTTTTAGAAAAACTTCAAGATATGTTTGAGCTTGAAGAATAAAAAATATTCTCTGCCTTGCTAGTTAGTGTGATTTTTATAAATCCAACACTTATATTTATAGGGAGCCTTACTCTTAAATTATGGTATGCAGACCTCCTGTTTAACAGATGTTGGGAGCACAAATTTTTAAGGTGGCGACCCACCTGCTTAATTGCGGGTTTTTAGTAAATTGCACGACTTTAAGGCGGACTATTTTTAAAACTAAGCTCGGATAATTGTGTCCGAGCTTTAATTTTTGTAAATAATAGTATTTAAGGGCGTAAAGTCTTTACAAATGCAGGATTTATACGTTATTTAATATATACGTGCGAAATTGTTAGTATAAAACTCGTAGCACATGGATATTTTTACTCTTATCATTTTTAGACTTTGCAAGGTAAGAGTTATATTTTTTTAGTTTTGTGCCGACGCAAAGCGGCAAAATGGAGTATGAAAATGGAAGATTGGCTAGATAGGACTGCTTTATTAATAGGACAATTGGAACTAGAACAAATTAAAAAAGCTACCATAGCTATAGTAGGGCTAGGTGGTGTTGGAGGCGCATGTGCTGAAGCTATATGT
>JAVWHI010000071.1:0-6436 GCA_036640155.1 Oscillospiraceae bacterium
AGTATGGGAAAAGACAGCCCAGTATGGGTGAAAAGACAGCCCAGTATGGGAAAAGACAGCCCAGTATGGGTGAAAAGACAGCCCAGTATGGGAAAAGGCAGCCCAGTATGGGAAAAGGCAGCCCAGTATGGGGAAAAAAGAGCTGAAAAAAGCACGAGTAACATTTATAAATGTTACTCGTGCTTTTAATTAAATATCCAAATTCTTTTTTTCTAGCCTGTTTTTAATAACAGTCGAAGACACTTGATAAATCACAGCGAAAGTAGGCACTCCTAGTATAATACCAAGAAGCCCGAATACACTTCCGCCAATCATAACAGCGAACATAACCCACAACGCCGGCAGTCCTATAGAGCCGCCTACAACTTTAGGGTAAATAAAATTACTTTCAAGTTGCTGTAAAACGATTATAAAAATTACAAACCACATAGCTTTAATAGGGTCAACTAAAAGTAGGATAAAAGCACCTGGAATTGTACCGATAATAGGTCCGAAAATCGGGATAATGTTTGTGAAACCGACAATCACACTAATTAAAAGTGCGTATTCCATTCTAAAGCATGTCATGCCAATGTAACAGAGTACTCCGACAATAACAGCCTCTGTTAATTGACCGGTTACAAATTTAGTGAATGTTTTTTGAGTTACTTGCAATACACTTTCGACTCTTCTAGCAACTCTTTCCGGTATAAAAGCAAAGAGTGATTCTTTACAGTTGCGAAGTAGTTTTTCTTTAGCAACAAGCATATAAATACCAATTACAAAGCCGATAAACACGTTAAATAAACCGGTAGTAAAGCTTAAAGTGTATTCAAACATTTTAGGGAAAGAATCACCGATAAACTTTGTCATAAATGAAACGATTTCATTCCAATAAAGTGTAATTGTTTCACGTACATTCGAAGTAAGCCCCACCATATTTAAAACGTTGTTTGCTACTTCTTCAAGACTTACAAGATAAGTAGGAATGTTATTAATAAGCATTGTAACACTCGCCGCAAGTTGTGGCAAAATGAACATTACTAACGAAGTGACAACTCCTAAAAACAACGTAACCGTTATTAATACGCTAACCGGTCTTTTAAGCTTACTCCAGATTTTATGAGGTTTTTTATCAAACCTTGAGAAGGCTTTTTCTTCAAGCATTCGCATAAAAATATTAAGAGCGAACGCAAAACCAAATCCAATTAAGAATGGTGCAAGCAAGCCAAAAATGTAACTTAGAAATTTTAAAACACTCTCTATGTTTTGAAGTATCAGAAAAATCGAAATTGCAGATGCTGATATTGCTACACCAATTTTGACTTTTCTTTTATCGTCAGAATTCACCTAAATGCCTCCTCATTACTATAACGCATAATCATTTGAAAAAATAAGTATAAACTTTTTTAAAAGCTATATTAATAGTATAGCACACTTTTTTAATTAATATTATTAAATCACTAAATATAACTAATTTAAAAATTCAAATTTGAAACAATCACTGTGTTTTGCAAACAAAACATCAATATCATCAAAAAACAACTTAACGGATTCGCCACTTTGTATAAAAGGAACGTTTTGTCCGTTGCGTATTAAAGTTACTGATTTAAGTTTTGGCATATTTGGCAGTAACATATATTTAGGAAGTCTAATAACACCAGCGCTGTAGATGTAAAACATATAATAGCAATTATCTTTTTTAGTGAAATAAGTGGTGCTTGACATAGGCATCTCAGGGCAAGCGTAAGTGTTATAAATGCCCTCACCGTTAATTTTAAGCCATTCACCTAGTCCTGCAATGGAGCGAATAGCACCTTCAGGAAGTTCACCATCAGGTTGAGCCGGCACATTAAGAGCAAGGTTTCCGCCCTTTGCGACGATTTCAATTAGCATAGTAACCAGTTCAAAAGGCGTTTTATAGCGGTCTAAATAGTGGAATGAGAAGTGTTCACCGATTGGAATACAACTTTCCCAAGGCGAATAAATAATTTCTTTAGGAATAGATGCTTCGGGGGTAAGAATATTTTCGAATTCGCCACCGTTAGCACGATTACAAACGATTAAATCAGGCTGTGTGGTGTCACGTATTTCACCGATTATTTCGCTTAAACGAATGTCTTGACCCATGTTTTCCGGACGAACTCCGCCACCGTCAAGCCATAAAACATCAATTTTACCATAATTTGAAGTAAGTTCACGCAGCTGTGCATGAACATACTGCACGTATTTTTCCCAAAGTTCGGGATATTCTTTAACGTCATAATTCACGTTAGGCACCTTGCATTTAGGGAATCCGTCCGCCCAAAAATACTCACTATGCCAATCGGGTTTAGAAAAATAAGTAGAAATAGCAAGTCCTTGCTTTTTAAACTCTTCGTATAAACTGCCGACAATATCCGCATTTTTATTGCTTGAAAAAGGGCAATCTTTGTTAGTGATTTTATAGTCAGTGGTTTTAGTATCAAACATACAAAAACCGTCATGATGTTTAGTAGTAAATAACAGGTATTTAAAGCCACACGCTTTCGCAATTTTTGCCCATCTATCCGGTCTAAAACGGATTGGATTAAACGTTTTGTAGGAATCGATGTACTGCTTTTGGTACTCACTCATATCGTCAGTCCAGTTGACTTCCTGCTGTGACCAGTCAGCTTGTTCATCAATTAAGCCCCATGATTCAAAAGTGCTTAGCTGGCTTCCTGGTGACCAGTGCATCATAAACCCTAATTTGTAGCCCATAAATTCCTTAATGTGCTGTAAGACTTTTTCGTTTTGAACTGGAACATAATTTTTATCTTCAGTACAAACATGCACGCCATTTACTATTACCTCTTGATTTTCATCTGCCATTGTGAAACCCCCAAAATGTTATTTTACATATATAATACACTAAAAAAGCGAATAAGTAAATAGAAAAAGAGCAATAATTAGCTTAAAACCCCCGGTAAAAAATAATTGGAAATAGTCACATATTTTTATTGCTATGTGTATGGGAATGTGCTATAATAATCTTAAATAAATATGCAAATGTATTTATTTTGCACAATCTAAAAAGTTTGGAGGAAAAAAGCGATGAAACAATATGAAACGAATAAAATCAAAAACGTCGCCATTATTGGACACGGAGGGGCGGGCAAAACCTCATTGTGTGAGGCAATGATATTTAAAGCAGGTTTAAGTGATAGACTAGGTAAAGTAGAAGAAGGCAACACGATATTTGATTTTGAGCAAGAGGAAATCAAAAGAAAAGTTTCGATTGGGGTTGCGCTTGCGTCTTTTGAGCATAATGAAAGAAAAATAAATTTATTAGATGCGCCTGGGTTGTTTGATTTTACGACGGGATTTCACGAGGCGTTAAGGGCGTGTGATACAGCATTAATCACAGTATCAGGTAAATCAGGAGTTAATGTAGGAACAAAAAAGGCGTATGCACTGGCAAAAAAGATGAACAAAGCCACGATGATTTTTGTTTCTAAGATGGATCGTCCGAGTGCAGACTTTTACAAGGTATTTGAACAATTAAAATCCACCTTTGGTCCTACTATTTTCCCGATAGTAGTTCCATACACACAGGATAAAGAAATAGAATGCTACATAAATTTAATAGATATGAAAGCATATAAATATATAGATTCTAAAGCGGTTGAAGTTGAACTACCTAAGACTGAGCATAGACTTGAGGGACTAATTGGAGCTATAAGTGAGGCAGTAGCAGAGACTGATGAAAAACTTTTTGAAAAATATTTTTCAGGTGAAGAGTTTAGTAAGCAGGAGTTAGTTGAGGGCATTAGAAACGGTGTAAAAAAAGGCGATATTACGCCAATTTACTGTGGCTCTTCATTAACGCTTGATGGCATTGATATGCTTTTAGATGGCATGTCAAGATTACTACCGAGTGCGAGAAAAACGCATGAAACGGTGCGCTGCAATAACGAAATGGTCGATATGGAAGTTGACCCTGATAAAGAAACGACAGCGATAGTATTTAAAACTGTAGCTGATCCATTTGTCGGCAGAATGTCATATATAAAAGTGCTATCCGGTGCAGTAGAAAGTGGAATGGAGCTAGTAAATGCTTCGACTGGAGAAACTGAAAAAGTCGGAAAACTTTTAAGCGTTTTCGGTAAAAAGCAAGAAGATATTAAAAAAATAATAGCCGGTGACATTGGAGTTGCAAGCAAGCTAATAGCAAAGACGGGAGACACATTGTGTGCCGGTCAAATTGTTCAGGCGGCTGCATCTAACTTTGATGAAGCGTGTTATAGTATGGCAATCATTCCAAAAGCAAAGGGCGATGAGGCAAAAATTTCGACAGCAATAGCAAAGTTACTAGATGAAGATATGTCGTTAAAATTTAGTATAAACACCGAAACACACCAACAGATTATATCTGGATTAGGTGAGCAACATCTAGACGTTGTAGTAAGCAAGTTAGCAAATAAATTTGGTGTAGAGGTTGAACTTATGCCACCGATAGTAGCGTACCGTGAAACTATACGCAAAAAAGTAAGTGTGCAGGGTAAACATAAAAAGCAATCAGGTGGTCACGGTCAATTTGGTGATGTTTGGATAGAGTTTGAGCCTAGTGATTGTGATGGACTAGAATTTTGCCAACGAGTTGTAGGCGGAGCTGTACCTAGGTCGTATTTTCCGGCAGTAGAAAAAGGACTACTTGAATGTGCAAAACATGGAACGCTTGCAGGTTATCCGGTGGTAGGGGTAAAAGCGACGCTTTACGATGGGTCATATCACCCGGTGGATTCATCAGAAATGTCGTTTAAAATGGCAGCAACGCAAGCTTATAAAGCAGGTATACCTCAAGCTAGCCCAACTGTTTTAGAGCCTATTGGAAGACTTTTTGTTATTGTTCCGGAATCGAGTGCAGGGGATATGCTAGGCGAGCTAAACAAAAAACGTGGAAGAGTTTTAGGAATGCACCCGGCTGACGAGGGCTTTTCTAACATTGAGGCTGATGTGCCAATGAGCGACATGCACGATTTTGCGATATTGTTACGCCAGATGACACAAGGAAGTGGTTCATTTACATTTAAGTTTGATAGATATGAGCAGCTACCGAATCAGTTAGTAGCTCAAGTTATTGAAAAAGCAGCATTAATTAATATGGAAGAATAAAATTAATAAAGCTATTGAACGCCTTAAGGCGTTCAATAGCTTTATTTTGTATTTAGGGCAGGTACAAAAAAGAAAAAAACAGAGACTTTAACGTATTATTTTTCCATTAATGAGTTTGTTTTTATTTTTGTACATAGCTTTATCAGCGTTTTGCATAAGTTCGGACATATCCTCGACTTGAGAAAAAATATCATATCCGGCGGATATAGCGATTTTATAGGGTCTATCATTAAAGTAGATGTCTTTATTAAATTCAGTACGAATTAGTTGCATTTTAGTCTCGACGTCAGTGACATTTTGGCAGTGAAAAAGAATCACAAACTCGTCGCCACCTATGCGAGCTACAAATTCGTCGTCACTTATACATGCACGCAACTTTACAGCGGTCGCCATTAGGAGTTCGTCGCCGCCCTCGTGACCATAAACATCGTTTACAAATTTAAAGTTATCTAAATCTAAAAAGATGACAGAGAAGTCTTCATTTTGCGAATGATATTGAGCCGCATAGTCGTTTAGTTTAGTAAAAAAATGTCTACGGTTAGCAAGAGTGGTTAGTGGGTCATAATAAGCTAAAAGCTGATAATCTGTAGCTAACTGTTTATACTTTTCACGTTCTATTTCAAGCTCAAGTTGGACTGCTTTTTGCTTTGTAATGTCTTGACATGAAACAATAATACATAAAAAGGAATTGCGTTTATCCTTAGCAGTGGAAGCCGACAAAAGAACGTCTTTGAAAGTATTATCTTTACAAGAAAGTCTTGCCTCGGCGTTTAGGATATCTTTTCCATTAATAAGTTCGTTGATATCAATGTATCCGGGCATTAAGTTATTAAAATTAGAGCCTATTAACTCACCTTTATTAAACCCTGTTAATGTAGTGACAGCGGGACTGCACCGTAAAATTTCCTTATTTTCGTCCATTACAAAAAGAGCATTATTGCTTATTTGTAGAATGTCATCAGAAGAGATAATAAGGTTTATATTAAACAAATCGTGTCTATAAATCAGCGAAAAATATCCAATTCCAAAAATGGCGGTTGCAATACTAGCAATTGCTGGAATAGTAGGATTAAATATAGGCAAAATAATATCAGTTACGACGCCACACAAAATAGTAACTACATCTAAAACAATAAATAAAAATGCCATTTCTTTTTTAAGTTTATGTTTTACTGATTTTGCCCAACTATATAAAAAGTAGAAGGAAACGCCGAAATATAACATTACGTAAACTAGATAAATCCATAACCAAGCGTTAGTAAGTGAATTAGTATATGTCCAACCAAAACCTCCTAAAGAGGGTACAATGCCAGTAGCTAAC
>JAVWHI010000072.1:0-1472 GCA_036640155.1 Oscillospiraceae bacterium
TAACAACGTCGCCTTTTTTAACAACGCCGCCTGGTGCAGCTTTTTTAACAGAAGCCACTACTACGTCGCCTATGTTAGCGTACCTTCTCCTGGAACCGCCTAACACGCGGATACACATTAATTCTTTGGCACCGGTGTTGTCGGCTACCTTAAGGTAAGTTTGCATCTGAATCACAGTGCGTTCCTCCTTTCGGGTTTAGACAAATTTATTTTGCCTTTTCAATTATCTGAACAACTCTCCAGTTTTTATCCTTTGACAACGGGCGAGTTTCCATTACCATTACACGGTCGCCAATGCCGCAAGAATTGTTTTCATCATGGGCTTTAAGCTTTACTGTGCGTTTCACAATTTTTTTGTAAAGGGGATGCTTAACATTGTCAGCAATGGCAACTACTACAGTTTTATCCATCTTGTCACTAACAACTGTACCAACCCTAGTTTTTCTAAGGTTTCTTTCGTTCATAGCTTAAATCCTCCTTCCACTAACCTTGCTCTTTTTGTAATTCATTTAAACGAATTACTGTTTTTATGCGAGCAATATCTTTTTTTACGGCTTTTACTCTCATTGGGTTTTCCAATTGATTAATAGCCTGTTGGAAGCGAAGGTTAAAAAGCTCATCTTTAAGTGCTACTAGCTTTTCATTCATCTCTATCAGTGATAAATCACGAATTTCTTTAGCCTTCATTATTGCTCACCACCATCTCTTTTGATACGAATTTACATTTGATCGGAAGTTTGTGCGCCGCTAGACGCATTGCTTCTTTTGCTATATCTTCAGTTACTCCTGATATCTCAAACATAACTCTGCCCGGTTTTACTACTGCTACCCAATACTCAGGCGAACCTTTACCTTTACCCATTCGAGTTTCAGCTGGCTGCTGTGTTACCGGCTTGTCTGGAAATATTTTTATCCATACTTGACCGCCACGCTTGATGTAACGAGTCATCGCTATACGTGCTGCCTCAATTTGGTTAGAAGTAATCCATGCTGGCTCTAAAGCCTGTAGTCCAAAATCACCATACGTAACTTTGTTTCCACGGGTAGCTTTACCCTTCATTCGTCCTCTTTGTTGACGACGATATTTTACTCGCTTTGGCAATAGCATTATTTACTTCCTCCTTCCTCTTGAGGTCTTCTTGGTGCTTTTGGTGCTGATGGTTTTTGCTCAGCTTTAAAAGCCCTTGGTGCAGGTGCTGGTTTTTCGGTTCTTGCTGCTGTTCTTGCACTGGATGCTTCACCTTTTAATACTTCACCTTTGTAAATCCAAACTTTTACGCCTAGTTTACCATATGTTGTATCTGCTTCAGCAAATCCATAGTCAATATCAGCACGAATTGTTTGTAGCGGGATAGTTCCTTCATGATATACTTCACAACGTGCTATCTCAGCTCCGCCTAATCTTCCACCTACTCGGGTTTTTATACCCTTTGCACCTAATCTCATTGTGCGACTGATTGCTTGCTTCATTG
>JAVWHI010000072.1:1482-6312 GCA_036640155.1 Oscillospiraceae bacterium
TCTAAATGATACACGACGCTCTAGTTGTTGTGCTATTGATTCAGCTACTAGTTGTGCTGACATGTCAGGTTGTTTTACCTCTACAATATTTACTACAACTGGCTTGTTTACCATCTTTTCTAATGTTGCACGAAGCTTTTCAATTTCAGTTCCACCTTTACCAATTACAAGTCCGGGTTTTGCACAGTGTACATGGATTTTCACCCTAACTGCATCACGCTCGATTTCTATGCGTGGTACTCCGGCTGCGTAAAGGCTCTTTTTAATGAATTTACGAACCTTGTAATCTTCAACTAAAGTGTCACCGAAAGTGCTATCATTTGCAAACCAGCGGGAATCCCAGTCTTTAATTACGCCCACTCTTAGTCCATGTGGGTTTACTTTCTGTCCCATAGTTTACCTCCTCTTTCAGCTTATTCCTTTTCCCTTAATACTAAGGTTATGTGTGATGTTCTTTTAAGAATACGGAATGCACGTCCTTGTGCTCTAGGTCTAATTCTTTTAAGAGTAGGCCCAGGACTAACAAAACACTCAGCCACATATAGATTGTCTTTGCTCATATTGTGGTTATTTTCAGCGTTTGCGATTGCAGACTTGAGAAGTTTCTCAAGGAGTTCGCTTGCTGCTTTTGGTGTGTGTTTTAGGATAGCCATAGCTTTGTCAACAGGCTGTTTGCGGATAAGATCCAAAACAATCTGGACTTTTCTAGGAGCTATGCGCACATATCTTAGATAAGCTTTTGCTTCCATATAAAAATCCTCCTTTCGGCCTATTTACCACTATTTGATGTTCTAGAACCAGCATGGCCTCTATATGTTCTGGTTGGTGCAAACTCACCGAGTTTGTGACCTACCATATCTTCTGTTACATATACAGGAACATGTTTACGTCCATCGTGTACTGCAAATGTGTGACCAACGAAATCAGGGAAGATTGTGGAGGCGCGGCTCCATGTCTTAACTACCTTCTTTTCGCCAGCTTCGTTCATTATTTGAACTCTTTTTAGTAGGACCGGTTGAACATAAGGTCCTTTTTTGACGCTTCTACCCATAACTCATCTGCCTCCTTTCAAGCATTACTTAGCATTTCTGCGTTTAACAATGAATTTGTCGGAGCGATTATGTTTGTTACGAGTTTTGTATCCAAGTGTTGGTTTACCCCAAGGAGTAACCGGTCCTGGACGTCCAATCGGAGCTTTACCTTCACCACCACCGTGTGGGTGATCGCAAGGGTTCATAACAGAACCACGTACAGTAGGTCTAAATCCTAAGTGACGTTTTCTTCCGGCTTTACCGATTGAAACATTCTCGTGATCTATATTTCCTACTTGACCAACAGTAGCCATACATAGTACAGGTACTTTTCTAAGCTCGCCTGATGGTAAACGTACAAGTGCATGCGCACCCTCTTTTGCCATAAGCTGTGCTGAATTTCCTGCTGAACGTACTAGCTGTGCCCCTTTACCAGGGTATAACTCAATGTTGTGAATAAAAGTACCTACTGGTATTGACTCTAGTGGTAGTGCGTTTCCTGGCTTAATATCAGCATCAGCGCCTGCTCTTACCACGTCGCCTACTTTTATACCATTTGGTGCTACAATGTAGCGTTTTTCGCCGTCTTCATATTGTACTAATGCAATGTGAGCAGAACGGTTAGGATCATATTCTAATGTCATAACATTAGCGTTCATACCAACTTTATCTCTTTTAAAGTCAATGATACGGTATTTATTTCTGTTGCCGCCTCCACGGTGGCGTACAGTGATTCTACCGTAACAGTTACGTCCGGAATTAGTTTTTTGTGCTTCTAGTAAGCTTTTTTCCGGTGCTACTTTTGATAGCTGTGAATAATCTGTAACTGTCATTGAACGTCTTGAAGGAGTTGTTGGTTTAAATGACTTTATCGCCATTTTTGTTCACTCTCCTTTTTGGGTTTAGCGAATTTTAGCTCGGTTAGCTAAAATCCATACATCACCTTTAGCAGTTCCTGCTATTATTTATACCATACCTTCAAAGAATTCAATTGTTTTTGAATCCTCAGTTAAAGTAACGATTGCTTTTTTCCAATCGGGTGTATAGCCTTCGCTTCTGCCTTGTCTTTTTAAATGGCCTTTGCAATTCATTGTGTGTACTTTTAATACCTGTACACCAAACAATGTTTCACATGCTTTTGCTATCTCGATTTTGTTAGCATTCTTATTTACTTTGAAGGTGTATTTTTTTAGAGCTAATTGTGACATACTATTTTCTGTTATTATTGGTTTTACTATAATATCTTGAGCTGTCATCATTATGCGTACACCTCCTCAATCATCTTTATAGCATCTACACTTGCAATTAATTTATCGCAGTTTAGAATGTCATAAACGTTTAGCGTGTTAACCAAAGTTGTTTTTACACCGACTATGTTATTAGCACTTTTGATAACTTTTCTGTCTACTTCATTTAACACTATTAGTGTTTTTGTGTTTACATCTAAAGCTTTCATCATTTCTAATATAGTCTTTGTTTTGTAGTCTTGTGCTGTAATTTGATCAAGTACTATTAAGTTCTTGTCAATTACTTTGGTCGATAGTGCAGATTTTAGAGCTAATCTCTTTACTTTTTTGTTGAGGGAGTAGCTATAATCACGCGGCTTCGGACCTAATGCGATTCCACCATGTGTCCATTGAGGTGAACGAGTTGATCCTTGTCTTGCATTTCCTGTTCCCTTTTGTTTCCATGGCTTACGACCTCCGCCGCTAACCTCTGCACGAGTTAATGTTGATTGAGTTCCTTGACGTTGGTTTGCTAAAAAGTTTACTACTGCTGCGTGCATAACAACGCTGTTAGGCTCAATCCCAAAAATATCCTTTGAGATGTTAATTTTCTTAACTTCTGCTCCGGACATATCTAATACTGTAACTCTTGGCATTATGCTTCCTCCTTCCTATGCTTTTTTCACACTGTTAATAAGCGTTACTGTTCCATTCTTTGGTCCCGGAACAGCTCCCTTTAGTGCGATTAAATTGTTTTGGGCATCTACTTTTACAACTTCTAAATTCTGAACCGTAACAGCTTCAGCACCCATTTGACCAGGCATCATCTTGCCTTTGAAAATTCGTGAAGGTGACGAACACGCACCCATTGAGCCTGCATGTCTATGAACAGGTCCTGTACCATGCGTTTCTTTTAGTCTTGAAGTGTTGTAACGTTTAACCGTTCCTGCAAAACCTTTACCTTTACTAATTCCTCGAACATCAATAATGTCGCCTACTTCAAATGCGTCCGCTTTGATAATGTCTCCAACATTTAACATGTCGCAATCATCAAATCTAAACTCTCTTAAAGTCCTCTTTGCAGCTACATCACCTTTTGCAAAATGTCCTTTTTGTGGTTTGTTTACTTTGTGTGGTTTCATATCTCCAAATCCAATTTGCAATGCGTTATATCCGTCATTGTCAATTGTTTTCTTCTGTACTACTACACAAGGGCCTGCTTCAATTACTGTTACAGGGATTACTTTACCACTTTCATCGAAAATCTGTGTCATACCGATTTTCTTACCAATGATACCTTTTTTCATTGATTGTTTCCTCCTTAATAGGTTATTGGTTGACCTTTAGCCAACGTGACCTGTAGGTATAAATTAGAAATTATAATTTAATTTCAATATCTACACCGGCAGGAAGTTCTAGACTTTGAAGTGCTTCTACCGTCTTATTAGATGGTCTTAACACGTCAATAAGTCTCTTGTGAGTTCTCATCTCAAACTGCTCACGGCTGTCCTTATACTTGTGAACCGCACGTAATATTGTTATGATTTCCTTTTGAGTTGGTAGCGGGATAGGTCCTGATACTCTAGCTCCGGTTCTTTTTGCAGTTTCAACTATTTTAGCTGCTGCTGCATCAATAAGTGTACTGTCATAACTTTTTAGCCTGATTCTGATTTTCTCTTTGACTGCCACTGTCATCGCCTCCTTATACTTTTTGTTTGGGGGACTTGACTTATTGAACACTCGCCCGTGTGTTTCAGCTTTTTTGCATAAAAACACCGAAAAAACTACATATAGCTTTTCCGGGAATGGCACTGACATCCTTGAACGCAATCACTTTTACAGCAAGACACAGCTATACTGTAAGGATATTGCAGATGCTTTGTTCAAATTTAGTCGCCCGGTTTAAAATCGGACATACTCCACGAAAAAACCCACATAAATGTGGCAACCTTTCGCTTCAACGCATATCTGTTGCAGTCTTGCTTGTCTATTATACTAAATCAAGCACTAAAATGCAAGATGTTTTTGCATTTTAGTGCTTGAGAAAATATCCCTGTACGGTTTGTGTTTTTTGTGCAAGTTGCACAAGCTTTCACTGTAATTTTTTCACTGCGTTTTTTTCTTTTACTGATAGTTTTATCTACTTCATCGTTTTGGTTTTAACTAAAACCACCGATGCAATAGCCACAAACACTGCTGAAATTACTAGCGGAAACCATGGATACTGTGCTAGCCAAAGTCCATCAACATTCATTCCATAAAAACTAAATATCATCGTTGGTATCGCCATCAAAATCGTTATAATCGTCAAGACTTTCATAACAATATTAAGATTGTTCGATATTATTGAGGCGAATGCGTCCATTGTGCCTGACAAAATGCTTGAGTATATATTAGACATCTCTATTGCCTGCTTAAACTCAATTAATACATCTTCTAATAATTCTTGGTCCTCATCATAAAGTTTTATAACTCGGCCTCGTAATAGTTTTTCTAGCGTTATTTCATTAGACTTTAACGACGTCGAACAATATACAAGCGATTTTTCAAGCCCTAATAAATTAATTAGTTCC
>JAVWHI010000073.1:0-5437 GCA_036640155.1 Oscillospiraceae bacterium
CTGGTTTAGGAATAGTTTTTTATGGATTTTTCTGAGCATAAATTAAATGAACTATAAAAGTTATAAATAGATTTAAACTTATACATTATTTAAGGAGTATAAAAATTATGAATATAAACAAAAACGATGAGTTAGAAGTACAAATCAGTGCCATGACTAACGAGGGTCAAGGCGTTGCTCGCATAGATGGATTTACGGTATTTGTTGCTAATACTGCTGTTGGCGATGTCGCTAACATTAAAATAATAAAGATTTTACCTAATTACGCTATTGGTAAATTACTAGATATCGTATCGCCATCTTCTTTCAGACAAGATGCACAGTGTAAAGACTATATACGCTGTGGCGGTTGCAATCTTCGTCACATTAAATACGAAAATGAGCTTACTATAAAACAAGGTTTTGTTAAAGATAGTTTTGAACGTATTGCTAAAATTAATGCACCTTGTCGTGAGATTATTCCCTCTAGTATACAAAATGGATATAGAAATAAAGCTCAGTTCCCTGTTGGCAAAGATATAAATGGTAATATTATTTTTGGTTTTTTTGCAAAACGAAGCCATGTAATTATTCCACTTGATAGCTGTTTACTTCAACCTGACGAATTTACAAAAATAGCACAAGATATTCTCCTATTTATCAAGCAAAATAAAATATCAGTTTATGACCCTATTACACAAAAAGGTACGCTACGCCATATTTACATAAGAAAAGCACAGCTCACAAATGAAATTATGGTTTGCTTAGTCTGTGCAAAAGAAAAAATATTTAATATAGATAAGCTTTGCACTAGTCTTACACAAAAGTATTCTAATATAAAAAGCATTGTAGTGAATGTAAACCTCACCACCGGTAATGCGATTTTAGGCAAAAAGTGTATCACTGTGTTTGGCAACGACTATATTACTGATGTTTTATGTGGAATAACAGTGCATATATCTGCACAGTCTTTTTATCAAATAAACCACGACCAAGCCGAAAATCTATATAATAAAGCTATAGAATACGCATGTCTTGATGATACTAAAACTCTTGTTGACATGTATTGTGGAATCGGCACAATAGGTCTTGCTTGTGCTAATAAGGTTAAAAAAGTAATAGGTATCGAAATAATACTTGACGCTATAGAAAATGCAAAAGCAAATGCAAAACTTAACAATATCACAAACGCAACTTTCATTTGTGATGACGCCAAAAATGCAGCAAACGACTTGGTTAATTCCGGGGAAAACGTAAACGTAATAATCGTTGACCCACCACGAAAAGGGTGCGATAGTGACGTTATCGCATCAATTGTAAAGCTATCTCCAGAACGAATTGTTATGGTTTCATGTAACTCTGCAACAGCCGCACGAGATTGTGCTATTTTAGAGCAAAACAACTACAAAGTAACCGAGTATACCCCTCTTGATATGTTCCCAAGAACAACTCATGTAGAGTGCGTGGTAGCACTACATCGGGTGGAGTAAAAAATATTAAAAAAACTCACGACTAAAATAGTCGTGAGTTTTTTTATAAACATCAACAAATTAAGCTTTGTCAACTTTGTCCATATGTTCAATTAGGTTTAAAACCTTATTTGAATAGCCCCACTCGTTATCATACCAAGAAACTAATTTTACAAAAGTTTCGTTTAGCATAATACCAGCTTTTGCATCAAAAATTGAAGTTCTAGGATCAGTGTAGAAATCAGATGAAACAACTAATTCATCAGTGTAACCTAAGATTCCTGCCATAGCACCTTCTGAAGCTTCTTTGATTTTGCTGCATATTTCTTCATATGTTGTTGGTTTAGCTAATTTAACAGTTAAGTCAACAACTGAAACGTCAAGAGTTGGAACACGGAAAGACATACCAGTTAATTTTCCGCTAACTGCAGGAATAACTAATGCACATGCTTTTGCAGCACCTGTTGAAGATGGAATAATGTTGCCTGAAGCAGCACGTCCGCCTCTCCAGTCTTTCATTGAAGGGCCATCTACTGTTTTTTGTGTAGCTGTTTGGCTGTGAACAGTTGTCATAAGTCCCTCAACAATACCAAAATTATCATTGATAACTTTTGTTAATGGAGCAAGACAGTTAGTTGTGCAAGATGCGTTTGAAACAACTGTCATGTCTTTGGTATATTTATCAAGGTTTACACCGCAAACAAATGTTGGAGTTTCTTTATCCTTAGCAGGAGCAGAAATAACTACTTTTCTTGCGCCAGCTTTAATGTGTGCTTCTGCTTTTTCTTGTGCTGTAAATACACCAGTTGATTCAACAACATATTCAGCTTTGCATTCACCCCAAGGAATATCCAAAGGATCTCTTTGTGCATAAACGCTGATTGCACGACCATTAACAACCAATTTGCCATCGCAAACTTCAACGCTACCGTCAAATTTGCCATGAACAGTATCATATTTAGTCATATATACCATATAGTCTAAATCGATGAATGGATCATTAATACCCATAACTTCAAATTTGTCCGGTTGAGCAACAGCTGCACGGAACACTAATCTACCAATTCTTCCAAAACCATTAATACCAATTTTAATTGCCATTTTAAAGACCTCCTGTATTTTTGTCAAGTTTCGCATTGAAACTCGCTTATATCTATTTTATACTATTTGCAGTGAAATAACAAGACTTTGTTATAAAATTAACGTAATATTTTTAAAATAATTTATGAATAAATTTAATTATTTTTATAAAAATATAATTGAGAGCAAATTTAATACTTTATTCTTTACTTTTTATTATTTTAACAGTATAATATAACATGTATAAATATTTCTAAACCTTATATGTTCTTATTTATTTGCTTGTATTTAACTATTTTCTTCCTACACGCAAATTTTGTAATGTTGTCGAAACAACACATACGCTTTTAAATTTTGTGTAAGCACAAGCTAGTGAAATGGAGTAAAACATAATGAATCAAGCTAAAATTAAAATTATTTCCAGAATTTTGGATTTCAATAATGTCGCTTGTTTTTTATGCGATACTAAATTCAATATTACTTATATAAATAAGTATATAGTGCAAAACAATCTTCAAATCACGGTAGGAAGTAATGTTTTAGAAGTACTGCCACTTGCAAATGATGACTTTACAAATGCCGAAATGTGTTTTTTGCAAGGATTACCTTTTTATTCGGCTAATTTTTCTTTCATGGATCAAGAAACCACTGTACAGTTTATTCCTATTCCAAATGACGGTGATTCTTGTTGCGAAGAATTAATATGCACTCTGCAAAATCCTAACCATATTATGTCCTCTACTTCTTCTAACTACGTCGATATGTTTGTCGCCAAAAACAGAAAAAACTTATCCGAAATCTTTAATATGCTTAATCCTTTAGGGCTACGCTTACAAGAACTTGAGCAGTATGACGTTTTACAATATCTTAACCAAATCTCACATAACTGTTATGACTTATTAAAAGATAACACTAATTTTTCTTTGTATCAGCGTTTAGTTAACAACTGTGAGACTCTTTCAAAATCCACGGTAATCATTAATGACCTCTTAATTGACATTTGTTCAGCACTACAAATCATGCTTTCCAACAACAATGAAATCACTTTAGAAACTGACATTCCTACAAATAAAATTGTTACAATGCTTGATGAGGAAAAAATTATTTTAGTCTTGATAAATGTAATTTCAAACGCATGTAAGTTTTCTTTACCTAATTCTACGATAAAACTTTCGTTACGTCTGCAAGATTCATCAATTCTCATCTCAATTGCAGATGACGGTATCGGAATATCTCCCGAAAATTTGAAAAAAATATTTATTCCATTTTTCATGAATGACGATAACTATAGCGCTCGTGGTCTTGGATTAGGGCTTCCTATTGCAAAAGCTATAGTCGAGTTGCACGGCGGAAATATTATGGTTAATAGCGAACAAAATTTTGGTACGACTGTCGGGATAACATTGCCTTTAGTCCAAAATACTAGTGCTAAACTAACGCTCAAAAATAACAAGCAAAGTTATGTAATAAACCGTTTTTCTCCACTTTACATTAACTTTGCTGGTATTTGTGATATTAAATTATTTTAATTGTGTCGATTTTTCCAATGTTCGGTCATTGGGAATATTTTTTTAGAGGTATTGTAAACTTAGTTGTAAAAATAGTTGACAATATATCTTGTTTGGTTTATACTAATATAAATAATAAAAAACCAAAGAAAAAACGGAGAAAAATCAAAATGACAAAGAAAAAAAATTACGCGCTTACCATTACATTATGTGCTTTATTTTCAGCGCTCATAGCAGTTGGTGCATTTATAAAAATCCCGATTCCAATTATTCCTTTCACACTACAAACGCTTTTTGTAACGCTTGCCGGAATGCTACTAGGGAAAAAACTAGGGTCAATTAGCGTACTTGTTTATATAGTAATTGGGTTAATAGGAATACCTGTATTTACAAAAGGTGGCGGCATAAGTTACGTTTTACAGCCTACATTTGGGTACATTTTAGGGTTTGTTTTGTCTGCTTTTTTAACAGGACTTATCATACATAAAGTTTCTAATCCATCATATGCACGTATTTTTGTAGGTGGATTAACCGGCTTACTAGCAGTGTATGCTGTTGGCGTGCCATATTTTTATTTAATCTCAACTTATTTTTTAGGAAATGTTATTGCTGCAAAAGTTTTGCTTTTCAATTGTTTTTTGATGACATTGCCAGGAGACATTTTCTTTTTAATCTTAGCAACAATTCTTAGCCACAGGCTTATACCACTAACTAAAAAATACATCTAATGCAGGTATTCAAGGGGTAAAAAATAAGGCACTGACGAATTTCGTCAATGCCTTATTTTTAATTCTTACGCCAAACCATTTTATCTATAATTCCAGTATAACTTTGAATTATTTTTACTACTTTTGTAGAAACATTTTCGTCTACATAATTTGGTACTGGTATACCATAATCGCCATTGTCATTCATTGTTACAGCTGTATCAACTGCTTGCAAAACTTGACTGGTGGTTATTCCGGCAATAAAGAAGTTTCCTTTATCAAGCGCTTCTGGACGCTCTGTAGATGTTCTTATACATATTGCAGGGAAAGGATGTCCTACACTTAGAAAAAAGCTTGACTCTTCAGGAAGTGTGCCGCTATCCGACACAACAGCATAAGCATTCATTTGCAGATTGTTATAATCATGAAAACCTAGTGGCTTATTTTGTCTGACCCTTTTGTCAAATACAAAACCTCGATTTTCTATATACTTAGCACTACGTGGGTGGCACGAATAAAGAATCGGCATATCATATTTTTGCGCTAATGCATTAATAGCATTCATAAGGCTAATGAAATTTTTCTCTGTGTCAATATTTTCTTCACGGTGAGCTGAAAGTAAAATGTACTTCCCTTTTTCAAGTCCTAATTTTTCTAAGACTTTTGAGGCTTTAATTTCATCTAAATTTGCATG
>JAVWHI010000073.1:5447-6306 GCA_036640155.1 Oscillospiraceae bacterium
GTAACATATGTGCGTTCTTTTGCTGTACCTTCAGAATTAAGATAACGTCTTGCATGTTCTGAATAGCACATATTTACGTCCGAAATATGGTCAACAATTCTGCGGTTTGTCTCTTCCGGTAAACACTCATCAAAACAACGGTTTCCAGCCTCCATATGAAATATTGGAATGTGAAGTCTCTTAGCAGAAATTGCTGATAAGCAAGAATTAGTATCGCCTAAAATTAAGAGTGCATCAGGCTTTTGTTCTGCCATAAGCGCATATGATTTTGCAATGATATTCCCTATCGTTTCACCTAAGTCGTTGCCTACTGCATCAAGATAAAAGTCTGGAGCACGAAGTCCTAAATCATCAAAAAAAACTTGATTTAACTCATAATCATAGTTTTGACCCGTATGCACAAGTATTTGTTCAAAATATGTATCGCATTTTTTTATTACTGCTGCTAAACGTATAATTTCAGGTCTTGTTCCTATTATTGTCATTAGTTTTAGTTTTGACATTTATTATACCTCCAAAAAATATGTGTCCGGTTTTTCCCTGTCAAATGGCTCATTTACCCACATAATAGTTATCATTTCACTTTCACCTAAGTTTACTATACTATGTGTGTACCCTGTTGGAATATCCACGACTTCAAGTTTATCGCCACTAACAAAGTACTCGTAAATTTGCGTTTCATTTACATCACGGAATCTAATAACACCTTTTCCGCAAACAACTAAAAACTTTTCATTTTTAGTATTGTGCCAGTGATTTCCTTTAGTTATACCGGGCTTTGAAATGTTAACTGACACCTGTCCGCCATTTATAGTTCTTATAAATTCAGTAAACGACCCACGTTCATCTTTGTGCATTT
>JAVWHI010000074.1:0-6281 GCA_036640155.1 Oscillospiraceae bacterium
ATTATGCACAACCTTATCTCGTATTAGGAGTATATGTGTAACTATTTTAGGCGGTGTTTATTCGCTAATAATTTTTTTGTATTTGAATTTTTGGGAACTTTTTATTGTAAAAATATTGATGGGACTTTTCTTGGTTTTAGTAGGGTTTGGATTTAAAAGTCGTAAAATATTTTTAAAGTCACTGCTCACATTTTTTCTTGTTAACTTCATTTATGGTGGATTTGTCTTTGCTGTTTGGACTTTTATAACGCCATCTTTTATGCAGTACAATAACGGTATAGTATACTTTAATGTTTCCGCACTAACGCTAGCGGCTACTACAATTGCAGCATATATTGTCATAGAAATTTTCAATTATATTTATAAAAAGCAAAACAAAAGTAGCAACTTTTATCAAATTGAAATTTGGTGTGATGGAAAGTGCGTTTTACTTGACGGTTTTCTAGACACTGGTAACCGTCTTGTAGATATGTTTACTGGTTTACCTATCATTGTATGTGATTTTGAGCATATAAAAGACATTTTGCCAAAATCAATGTGGAGCTTTTTTATAAACCCACAAGACCTCGATTTTTTTAGTAAAAGCCACGAGAAATGGGATAAAAAAGTCCGTATAATTCCTGTTAATTCTGTTTTAGGCGAAGGAACTTTACCGGCATTTAAACCGGATATATTTGAAATAAAAATTGATAAAGTAAAAGAACGAAAACCAGTAATAATTGCAGTGGCAAACCTTAAAAAGCATAATTCAAGCTACAAAGCTATTTTATCTGACTCGCTATTATAGTACATATGGTAAAACTTACAAACGAAAGGTGGACCGAATGCGAATAATATTACATTCGCATAATTATTATGAACATATTAAAACTTATTAATCTATCAAACTTACAGAAAGTTTTTTCTAAACTAGCAAAAAAAATAGGGCTATGCGACGAAATGTACTATATAAATGGTCCTGAAACTCTGCCGGCACCACTTTCAAGAGAAGAAGAACTTATCGCCTTTGAAAAGCTTGAATGCGGAGAGCCTTCCGCTAAAGAGACACTTATTGTGCATAACCTGCGTCTTGTAGTTTACATTGCTAAAAAGTTTGAATCCACCGGCTGTGGCATTGAGGACTTAATTTCAATTGGTACAATTGGACTTATAAAAGCTGTAAACACGTTCTGCCCTGATAAAAATATAAAGCTTGCTACTTACGCTTCACGTTGCATAGAAAATGAAATACTCATGTTTTTACGCAAAACTACTGCTTCTAAAAACGATATTTCCATCGACGAGCCTCTAAATGTCGATTGGGACGGAAACGAACTATTACTTTGTGATATTTTAGGTACTGAAAGCGACACTGTCAATAAAGATATTGAAAGTCAAGCGGAAAAAACAGTTTTGTTGCAGTGCGTGAATAAACTAAACCCTCGTGAAAAAATGATAATGCAAATGCGATTTGGGCTAGTAACCGGCGAGGAAAAAACTCAAAAAGAAGTTGCAGACGTCATCGGAATTTCGCAGTCTTACATATCACGTCTTGAAAAAAGAATAATAAGTCGTCTACGAATAGAATTTGAAAAAGCTTTATAAGTTTTTACTTTGCCTTAATATCGATAAATTCCGCTTTTAACTTTGAGTAAACTATTTTTTGTTCCCCATATAAACCGCTATATCCAGAAAGCATATATGAAGCTGCTATTGCCACTGCAAACAGTGGCAATCCTTTTGTGCCAAACATTTCTATACTTAAAATAATAGACGTTATTGGGCAATTTGTAACGCCACAAAATAACGCTACCATGCCAATTCCTGCACCAAAAGATGGATTTAATCCAATTAGTCCACCAGCAACGCATCCAAATGTTGCACCTGTAAAAAATACAGGCACAATCTCGCCGCCTTTAAAACCAGAGCCTAGCGTGATGGCTGTAAAAACTATCTTAAGTAAAAAGTCATATGGCAGTGCTGTACCTTCAATTGCTTTTGCAATAACCGCTGAGCCAACACCGTTATATGAGCGTGTTCCCACAAGTAACGTAAGTCCAATAATAAGTAATCCGCCAACCATTGCACGCAAATATACGTTGGGTAATATTTTTTTGAAGAGTTTACTAACCCCTCGCATCATATTGCAAAAAAATATGCTGACTACAGCACACAATACGCCCAAAAGCAGTGCCTGTAAAATGGGTACAATTGAAGTAGATTCAATACCCACAAGCGTATATGCAGTTGGAGAAATCTTAGCTAGTATCGCTAAAGAAGCACCAGTTATTGCTGAAATAACACATGGAATAATCGCCGAATAATACATAAGTCCAATACTTATGACTTCAAGTGAAAAAATTGCTGCTGTAACCGGAGTGCCAAATAACGCTGCAAACGCTGCACTTGTTCCACACATAACTAAAACGTGTTTATCCTTTTCATCTAAGTGAAAAAGTGTGCCTACAGTCGTTGCTATGCTTCCTCCTAATTGAAGTGCTGCACCTTCTCTTCCGGCTGAGCCTCCAAAAAGGTGCGTTAAAACAGTACTAATAAAAATTAAAGGAGCTGTAATAGGTTTCATTTCTTTATCAGAGCGTATTGCACATAAAACCATATTTGTCCCTTTATCTTCATTAGCAAATCGTTTGTACATCCACGCAATTGCAATTCCAACTATAGGTAGGAAAAATATTAGCCAATCAAATTGCATACGAGTGTTTGTAGCAATATCAAGTGCATAGTGAAATAAAATCCCGACAGGTCCCACAGTCAATCCAACAATAAAAGCTATTATGCTCCATCTCAAGAATGACCAAACCGGCCATTCTTTTATTGGTTTATTTTTAATCTGTAACAAAAAATCAGATATCTTTTTTTTGAGCATTTCTAAACTTATTTTATTCATTTTACCTTTAACTCCACCCTACTGTTTTACCTTAGAAGACAATTTTAAAAAATTACTGCTCTTATAACACAAAATACAAAAATGCTAAGAGCATAACTATTTTTATTTTATCATAAAATTCCTTTTCATACAAGGCAAGAAATGACATTTTACAAATTAAATTAAACTCACCAGTATAATTGTAAAAATCTATTGTTATTATCTTAATAATGATGTATAATATAATGAAATATTTAAAAATGATGCGTTTTTTCTGCATCAAAATAATTTATGGGGGATTCATAAGAATGAACAGAACACAATTAGGTCAATTATTTTCTAATGTAGAAAAATATATAGGCTCGCAAGTAACCATTTGTGGTTGGGTAAAAACAATTAGAGATTCAAAATCATTAGGATTTATAGAATTAAATGACGGCAGCACGTTTAAAAACCTGCAAATTGTCTTTGAAGACGAAAAAATATCAAACTTTAAAGAAGTTGCAAAATTTAATGTTGGCTCTGCAATAATTGTTGTGGGACAAATAATCTTAACTCCTAATGCTAAGCAACCTTTTGAAGTACATGCTGATGAAATAATTCTTGAGGGTGCTTCCACAGCTGATTTTCCCCTTCAGAAAAAACGTCATTCTCTTGAATTTTTGCGTAGTATCGCTCATCTTAGAGCGCGTACTAATACTTATAGTGCGATTTTTAGAGTTCGCTCAGTTGCAGCATATGCTATCCACAAATTTTTCAACGAAAGAGGATTTTATTATGCTAACACGCCACTTATTACAGGAAGTGACTGTGAAGGTGCAGGCGAAATGTTTAGAGTTACTACCCTTGACCCAATTTCACCTCCTCTAACAAAAGACGGTAAAGTCGATTATAGCAAGGACTTTTTTGGAAAAGCAACTAGTCTTACTGTTTCAGGACAGCTTGAGGGTGAGTGTATGGCAATGGCTCTAGGAAACATCTATACCTTCGGTCCAACATTTAGAGCAGAAAATTCTAACACAACTCGTCATGCCGCAGAATTTTGGATGATTGAGCCTGAAATGGCATTCGCTGATTTAAACGACGATATGGCACTTGCAAGAGACATGATAAAGTCTGTACTACAATATGTTTTACAAACTTGCCCTGATGAGATGGAGTTTTTCAATAACTTCTATGATAAAGGATTAATTGAACGTTTAACTGCACTTGTAGATTCTGATTTTGCACAAGTCACTTACACCGAAGCTATAAAGATACTAGAAGAAAACAAGGATAAATTTGAGTTCCCTGTTTATTGGGGCTGCGACTTACAAACTGAACACGAACGTTTTTTAACCGAGCAAATTTACAAAATGCCGCTTTTTGTTACCGATTATCCAAAAGAAATAAAGGCATTTTATATGCGAATGAACGACGATAACAAAACAGTTGCTGCTGTAGATTTACTTGTTCCGGGAATTGGTGAGATTATCGGTGGCAGTCAACGTGAAGAACGTCTAGACGTGTTAGAAGCTCGCATGCGTGAGCTTAACCTTGACCCAAAAGATTATTCATGGTATCTGGATTTACGCAAATTTGGTGGAACAAAGCACTGTGGTTTTGGTTTGGGATTTGAAAGACTCATAATGTATATCACCGGTGTTTCTAACATTCGTGATGTACTTCCTTTCCCTCGCACAACCGGTTGTGCCGAATATTAATTTTATGAGTGAGGATAATCACGTGCAAAATCTATTTAAAGAATATGTTTCTAATACCGTAGCAGGTACTTCTAATAATTATATACTTAAGTTGGATGCTCCAAAAAAAATCACCGGTAGAATTTACGTAAAAGTCAATGAATACGGAGAGTTTGACTATAGGTTTTTCTTTTCAAATAACGTTGATAGCACCTTTGCTGATGGTGCTATAGCTCATGCTGGTTTAAAAGGCGGAAAATGGGAAATTATATCCGCTTTTGCCGGTGTTTCAAACTCGGCTGACCCTAACTCTAAAAGCATAACTTTTTTGCCGGTAACTTTTAATAGTGAGACTAAAAAAGAAGTTTATCCAGGTGAAATGTTTTGGAGTGACTGTGTAAAACTAGATATAAAACCAGAGCAATATCTTTTTTTTGAGTGGACAGTTTTTGGCAATAATATTCCCTTTACGCCTGATAAAATAGTGGAATCATTTATAAAAACCGAAACTGGATTTACTCCTTGTGTTGACTTTGCTCAGCCTCACTTGTTTGGTTGCAATCGCTTAGTTAAAAAAAGAATAGCCTTTTTTGGCGATTCAATAACTCAAGGGCTTGGTACTCGTGATGGACTTTATGAATTTTGGGTTGCAAAAATAGCACAAACGTTGGGCAACGACTTTTCAGTTTGGAATCTTGGTTTGGGCTATGGCAGAGTGCAAGATGCCGTTCAAAACTTATCTTGGTCTTATAAAGCAAAGCAAGCTGACTTAGTATCAGTGTGTTTTGGAGTAAATGATATTTTGCAAGGAAGAACAGCAAATCAAATTTGTGCTGACCTTAAAACTATTGTAACAATTTTAAAGTCTGCCGGTTGCGAAGTCGGCATTTTCACAGTTCCACCTTTTAGTATCTTCGAGGAAGATGAAAAAACTTGGCGAACAGTAAATCTTTATATCAAAACCGAATTAGCTTCACTTTGTAATTATGTTTTTGACACCGTGAAGTCGTTAGGAAAGCCATATCCTAATGATAACATAGATATATTTGGTGGTCATCCTGATGCTGACGGTTGTACAGCTCTTGCAGCTGATTTTTGCAATCAAAAACTAATATAGCCCTTTTTCTTTTTGCACTAAAAAAGCAAGACACATAAATTTGATAACGTCACTAATCTAATAGCCTGTGACTTCATCATTTTTAGTGTCTTGCTTATTTTAATGGTTTTATTTATTAACTGTTAATTCTGCAACTCTAACAATCATGTGATATCCTGAATTTGCAGGAGATAAATTCATACAAAGCGTATTGTCTTCACTTTGAAAAAAAGTTTCCTCTTTTTCATTGTCAAGCCAAATTATTTTGCTGATATTCTCAGTAAGTCCTGTGTAAACACGTGGGTGAGAATTATATAAATCAAATGCGAAAATATAAATTTTACCATCGGGTGTTTTAAGAGCAAAATCGTTTCCTGGTCCTTTTATGTCTGTTGGCATTCCCTCATAAAAAGGTTTCTTATTTATATTAATCCATTTACCGAGTGTTTCAATCATTGCCTTTTGTATATCTAATATCTTTCCAGTCGAAGTTGGTGTGATGTTAAGTAGATAATTACAACCTGCTCCTCTACAAAAGCACATCGTTGTTATTAACTCCGGAATAGACTTGTATGCAAGGTCACATGCTCCATAACTCCAAGATGCACAAATTGTTTGGCTCATTTCCCCTGCTACA
>JAVWHI010000075.1:0-6250 GCA_036640155.1 Oscillospiraceae bacterium
AAATTTAATTTTTGCCATTAAAACCGTCCTCCTTTGTCACAGACTTTTTTATCTTCTCAAACGCCTCATCTTTTGAATAATTGCAGTAGTTTTTTTCACGTGTGTCTCTTTTTTTAATAGTACAAATAGAAGAATAATCGCAGTATTCACAAGTCTTAGGAAGTGGGTTAGCGGCAATTTTACCCGACATAAGTCCGCACGCCATTTCAACAATGCACTTGTTAAGGTATTGCGAAATTGTGCCAAGCTGTGCTAAAGAGGCAAGACTTGTTAAACTTGCTTTGCTAAAATCACCGTCTTTTTTAAGTTCAACAGGAATAAAAACGCCTTCAATATTTTTATCCATCGCTTTTAAAACACTAACATCATCTAACAAAAGACCATTCATTTTATAGTATGCAAGTTTAGCTTTTTTAACATCAGACTCTGTCGCTTGACGCTCTAGCGTTGTTTTAACATCGCCGGCCGGCATATATAAAATCCCTGCCGGAATTGCCCCCTTATATTTTTCCTTTGAATTTTTACAAATACAAAATAAATATAAAAGCATCTGTAAATTAAGTCCATAATAAACATCACTTAGTTTAAATTCTTTTTTACCCGATTTGTAATCAACAATTCTAACGTATTTTTGACCGCTTTCATCAGTGTAAACGTCAACACGGTCGATTTTTCCTATAATATTTATTTTAGTACCATCTTCAGTTTCAAGTTTAAGCGGTACAACGTCATTTTCGTCACTGATAACTAGTTCGTAGTCAGAAGGAGTAAATTTACTTTGCATTAATTCACAACTTAGTTGCTCAATTATTTTATATAATGTATTAGCAGTTTTATTATATAAATATAAAAACCGCCCACTTTTTTCATTGACCCCACCCATAACAGTTTTAATATATTCGTCAAGTTCAAACGCAATGTCTTTTTTTATTTGTGCTTTATTTATACAGGAGGAAAAGTCGATTTTTTGGGTAACATTTTCTAACACGCTATGAATAAGCGACCCTTTTTCAAGTGGATTTAGTTGGGCTTTTCTAATAGGTTTTATACGCAAACCA
The DNA here is from genome assembly GCA_036640155.1 of Oscillospiraceae bacterium. Classification (GTDB taxonomy): domain Bacteria; phylum Bacillota; class Clostridia; order Oscillospirales; family Ruminococcaceae; genus JAVWHI01. Next base: position 1,059 of record JAVWHI010000075.1, read on the forward strand.
TGCTCACAAAAATACTTGAATTGACACTCGTAATACCCTTGCACACGAGTTGGTGAAATATTAAGTTCATTTCCAAAAAGTCCTTTAATGTTTTTCTTGTCACTTAAATTAAAATCGGATTTATTTGAAAAAAAGTCAAGCCTAGCAAGTTTTTTTTCATATTCTTTGGTAGTAGATAAAGATTTTTGTAGTGATGCTTTTTGGACTGAATTTTTCTTGTAAATTTGAGCTAATGCTGCAAACGCTGTTTTTTTTGTAACTACATAATATAAAGCATCAAGATTATCAGTGTCGATAAACTCGATTTTAGGAAACAGCGTTTTAATCTGTGCAAAAACAACAGATGGCGTAACACTGATACCCGAAACATCGGCTTTCTTACTCAATAAATATAGTTTTTTTGTAGGCACAGACATCGCTTTATAAGCAATAAAACGCTCTTCTTTAATTCCATCAAAGGTCGGCGGAGCAATGTTAAGATTTAAATCTATTAGCTGACTTCTCTCCTTATCAGTGAATAAGCCACTTTGTTGCGGTACAAAAGGAAAGTTTGCTTCAGTTACGCCTAGAATAAAGGCTATCTTTGGATTATTAGTGCGTATTCGCTTTGCATCGCCTACAAGTACACTGTCAAGTGATTGTGGGATAGTACCCATGGTGTAACTTGAAATGATAAGATTATAATATTGCAGATATTTAGTTAGTGAAACCTTAGTATTTTTTAATGTATCGGCAAGTATATCAAGAATTTCTATTAATATTTCCCATACTTGCTCATACTTTAGTGCTAGTGTAATATTGTTTTGTGCATATAACTTATCAATTATTTCTTGATAATTATTAATTATATCAAATTCTTTTAAAGTATCATACACTAAAAGACTAAGTTGTTTGCCATTTTTATCCTGCGAATTATTCTTAAAGTTAATAAGTCCATCAACAACAAAGCTTCTAATATTATTAATTCTTTCTAGTGCCTCACTGTCTTCTTTTGTAAAATTAGCATCAAAACCACGTGGGTTATTTACCCAAGGACAAAGCCACATATCTGCTGATATATTCCAAATATAAGCATAATTTTCAAGCTCACTTATGTCTTTGATATCAAAGTGAAAAAGTCCACATTTTAGCATGGTTAAGACATTTGACGTGTTAAAATTAACAGAGTTTATAAGGCATGAAACAAATCTTATTATTGGCATGGTTGTTATTATTTCTCTTGTGTCTGAAAAATAAGGTATATTATATTTTTCAAAACCAGAAATAAGTCCATTAATATATACATCAAGTTGTCTTGAAATAATAGCAATATCTTTGTAGCGGTATTGCCCACTTTGTACTAATTTGCTAATAGTAGCAAGTGCAAAATCTATTTCGTTATATTCGTTTTTGCATAAAACGCAGTTTAAATTTTGTGGAATATCATTATATGTATTTTTTACAGGGCGAAAAATGTTTTGTTCAAGGTGATATAGCTCGTCTGATAAAAAGTGATTTTCACCATTAAGTCTGATTGGCGGTGCAATTTTTATTGACATTTGAGTCGCAAAACGTTTTAGGGTATTATATGTGTCGTAAACGCTTGAAAAAACGCTACTGCTACTTCGTGAAGCCTCGTTGTCATCAAGGCAAAGTGCAAAATAACATTCATCAGAGCCTGCAATCATTTGCTTTAAAAAACTATTTTCATTGGAAGTAAAGCTCTTAAATTCATCAATAAAAACCGTTGTTCCATTAAAATATGAAGTATGTTCTATCATCTTACTTGCACGTGATATATTATCAAGTGGGTCATCGTAATTTGCATATAACAGTGCATTATACGTCTTATAAATAATTAGAATTTCTGATGTTTTTTCGTGTAAATACTTTTGCTTTATTTCTCCGAGTGCTGATTCAAGTGCTAACTCTGTAACTCCTGCCGCTTTAAATTCCTTTAGCATATCTAACATGGTTAAAGCAAAATTAGGATACATCGCTGATTTTTTATATATGTTTAGCATGTCACTTACTTGTTCAATTGCAAGGCTCATGATAACAAGTTTTGCACTTTCGTCAGCCGAATTAAGCAATTTACCGCCATATTCATTGAAAATTGTTTCAGCTAAACGAGAAAAACTTGTTACAGAAACATTAGAATGATGTTTTTTATCTATAAAGCTATAAAGTTCACGCTCTTTTTCTAATGTAAACTGCTCCGGTACAATGAGTAGCGCTTTTTTACTGGAAGAAATGTCTTTTACTAAAGCGTTAATGTAAGTTGATTTTCCTGATTTTGCGGTCCCTAAAACAAAATTTAACATAAATCCTCCAAAAAAATTGATGTATCAATAAATAGTTGATACATCAATTTTATAACATTTTTTCATGCTAGTCAAATAATTTATTTTTTATCTTTTCATATATTTCTACAGTAGCAAATCGCACTTCATATTTTTGAGGCTGTTTTACAATATCAATTTGCTTTTCATCTAGTACTTTTTTTATTTCCTCTTGCGGTTTTGCCGCTTGCAAACATAATGGAGGATATAAAACACACCACCAATTTTTGCCTGAAGCACTCCCGATTGTCACACGTAGTGCATCGTATTTTCCGGCAGGAAGTGTCACATCTTCATATGTTCTAGTGTCAAAAAACATATTGCAAATTTCAACTTTTACATCATATGAATACCCATTTTTCTTAATCTCATCAAGGGCTATTTTACGAATTTCTTCTTTTTTTTGTGCCACTTGTGCCATTGCTTCGCCTTTATTTTTACTTACTGAAAAAATATCATCACTGTTTTTTAAAATTTGGTCTCGCACTTCAAGCTTTAACGCCTGGTCTTCTTTAGAATCTGAATTTGCAAGAATGTGAAGTCTAAAAACATCATTCCTAATTTGGTCACACTCTTGTGCAAACGATGAATATGAATATAATATGCAAGAGCCTACAATGCCAATAAGAAGTGCTAAAATTATTTTTTTCATGATATACGTCCTTTACTATGTTTGTAGTTTAAGTATGGACGTATAAACTTCTTTTTATTCAGTGGTTGCTAAATTATGGAATAAATATTTCCTAATGCACGAATATTCCTGTAATTAAACCTATAACAACGCCACTAACATATAAAATGCCAATTATTTTGACGTTTTCTTTTAATCCTTTGTTTGCTTGAAATAAAACCGCCAGTCCAACTCCAGCACCGGTGCAAAGTCCGGCAGTTAATCCTGCGAATGAAACAACGCCATTTATAAATAGGTCAGTTAAAAGTACAGATGCTGCACAGTTTGGAATAAATCCTATAAGTGCGCAAATAAATGGCTGAATAAATCTATTAGCACCGAGTAAGAGTGCAATTCGTTCTTCTCCAATATAAAACATTATAGTATCTAAAACCAAAGTAATAACTAAAATAAATGCAAAGATTTTTACTGTATGAATTATAGCAGGAACAAGAACACGTCCGCCTTTTTCATGGCAGTGACATGATGCACAAAAATCGTCGGCATTATCGTCATCTCGTTTTGGCTTTATAATAACGTCTATTAATAAACCAATAACTATAGCTGATACAATTTTAATTCCGATAATAAGCAGGATTACGCCAAAATTATCAGGGTTTGAAGCTAGGATTGGAATAGCTTCATCTGAGGTTGAAATAAAAACAGCTATTAAAGTACCCATTGTTATAACTTTTCCGGCATATAAATTTGATGCCATAACCGAAAAACCACACTGTGGTACTGCGCCTAATGCGGCACCTATAAAACTGCCGTATTTTCCGCTTTTTGCAAGAGCGTTTGTGAATTTGCTTTTTGCCTTGTGTTCTATAAACTCTATAATAAGGTAAGCAACAAAAAGAAATGGTAGGGCTTTAAGCGAATCAACTATCGCTTCAATAATAACATCAAGCATTTGTAACTCCTAGATAAATTTGCTAATTTTAGAATGAGAATTAGCGTTATGTTCGGCTTCATTTTGCACATAACTTTACGCCGGCTATAAAGTTTGCAATTCCAAGTGTTCTATTGGGTCATTATGGCATCGATAAATGCCTTGATTGTGTTTTCTGGTGCATTAACATAATACGTTGGCTCACGCATACTTTCAAGTGTATGCGAGTCAGAATTGGTGATAACATTCATTTTTAATTTGCTTTCATATGGTGGGTTTTTAACTTCAACGCATTTAATGTTATATTGTGGTGGAATAAATCCCAAGTTTGATATAATCGAATTAGATGTTTTATCGATATGTGCTGGGATTAAAACACCATGATAATTCCCAACAGTACTTAAAAGATTATCAATACTAAGAGTGGCTGCATTAATTAAGAGCTTTTCTTCAGTGGCAATTATTTCGTCTTTTTCATTCATAACATACTGCTCACCAAAAATGTCAGGACGGTTTTTTACAAACATTAGGTTATCATAAAGCATTTCACTAAAGTCAATAGCATCGTCTAGTGTGTAAAATAAACACAAAACGTGTACTTCTTCGGCTGTTGTCACCTCAATGGCAGGAATGACTGTAATGCCTGCTTTTTTACCTAGCTTAAAAACAGCAGGTAAGTTTTTTGCACTGTTATGGTCGCTTACTGCAATGACATCAAGTCCTAAAAGAGAGGCCATATTTATTATATTATTAGGCGTCATATCATTATCGGCACATGGTGATAAGCACGAATGAATATGAATGTCATAGTAAAGCCTCACGCTGCAACAATCTCCTTACTTATTAACTGCGAAATTTCAAAAGTTGGAAGTTGTGTTTTTAATACGCACACATTTTGGCTTATAGCCTTTTGCAGTGCCTCACTATCAAGTGTTACGCCTTCTGAAAGAATTATACAGCTAACGTCGGATAAAACAGCAACAGCAATAGAATTTGTATTACCCATAACTGTTATCCACGCATCGTTTTCTTTTGCACGTCCCATAACAAAACTAAGTAAATCACAACAGTAAATACCATCAAGTTTTCTATTTTCACCGTCAGCTTGATTTAGTACTGTTAAGTCGTATTTTTTTGCTAATTGAATAGGTGTCATTCGTCTTTACTCCTATCGTTTTTGAAATAATTTGGTATGTATCCATCAAGTTTTTTAATGTTGTTTACTAAAGACTGAATGTTTTCTCTAAATTTATAAATGCAGTCATCTTCCGAAGCAATCCCACGCACTACGTCTTCTGCGAGTGCTTTG
>JAVWHI010000076.1:0-6144 GCA_036640155.1 Oscillospiraceae bacterium
GTCGTGGTGATGGTGAAGGCTCACCATATGATTGGGAAATTTGTAAAAAAGCGTGGAATCTAACTGAAAACGACGCTAATAAATATGAAGCGATTGTACAAAACGCAATTGACTCATTACTTGAAAATCGTTTGCCTATGGTTATTGCTGCCGGAGATGCAGACGTCACAGTGCCATATCATGAAAATGGTATTCGCTACACAAACGCATACGCAAAAACAGATATTCCATTTAAACTTATTATTCGTCCAGGTGAGGGACATCACCCACATAGTCTGCAAGACCCTACTCCTATTGCCAACTTTTTGCTTGATAGTTTTAATAAATAGTCTTATAAAAGGCAGAATAAAACTCCAATTTTAAACAATAATAGGCAGTTTGTAAATGTTTTTTATGATGTACACGAAACCAAATACAAACCAACTAAATCCAACGAAAAACGCCAAAATACAGCAGTTATATACAGTAATTTCTATTGCGTTCACTTCAAATATGTGCCATAATAGGAATATAAGATATTCTTAAAGGTGGTACGTGAGTTGTTCGATTTTTATGTAGGAACGTGTGATACTCAAAGGACGAAAGGAATTTACAGATTTGAGGTAGAGCCTGAACGTGAAATTGTCAGCATTCCAAAAATCTCTAGTGAATTACATTTTGCTTCATATATTGTGCGTTCTGTCAAAGAGTTTATATATGCTGTAAGTGAGCCAAAAGACAGCACGACAGGTGAAATAGTTGCCTACAGAAGAGGTACCATGGGAACTTTGCTGGAAATCGACCGGATTACTACCGAATTTGGAACGCTGTGTCATCTTGCAATCAATAAGGCTGCCACTGTACTTGTAGCTGTTAGTTATGATGGCGGTGCCATTGGAATGATTACTTTAGCAAAAAACGGATCATTCAAGGCAATAACCGATGTAGTTAAATATGAAGGGCATGGCATACTTCCCGAGCAAGAGCAGTCGCACCCACATTGTGCATGTTTTTCGCCCGATCAAACCAGAGTGATTATTTCTGATTTGGGTTGTGATTCACTTTATGGATATCGTATTGATTATAATAAAGACAAGTTTATTCCACGAAACGAGTTAACTTTTAATTTTCCGGACGGTTCAGGGCCACGTCATTTGTTGTTTTCGCCTGACGGACTTACACTTTATGTTTTATGTGAACTTTCAGATACTATCTACGTACTACGTCACAGAAGATACGCACAAAGTACAATTATTGGTGTTACTAAATTGCCGGTCGAGCCGCTTACAACATCTGGAGCTGCTGCAATTAAGTTTGATCCTACTGGAAAATACCTATATGTTACAAGTCGTCGTGATAATACGATTATGTATTTTGAGATATTACCCAGTGGCACATTAAACTTTATGGATAAATATGATTGTGGTGGAATTAACCCACGTGATATTGCTATTGAGCCATCAACTGACATATTAATATGTGCAAATGTGGATTCCAATAGACTTACTTTCTTCAAGCGAGATCCAAATAGCGGCGCACTCAATAAAATGCAAACTGAACGCACCATAGGTAAACCACAATGCTTATTAGTACTAGATTAAGTGGTTTATCATTTAGCTAATAACTTTAATGGGCATGTATAAATAGCCTTATAATAAAAAAGTACGACTCGATTGAGTCGTACTTTTTTGTCGTATTAATCCTGTGCTTGGAATTTTGATTGCTTTATTTACTGTAAACAGGATTTATCACCAAGTTAAAAAGCGGCTACTTTTTTTCCACAATTCCTAGTAAAATATTCACTGCGTTTTGTAGCTGAGTCTCGGTGCGGTATGCTTTGATTACTTTTCGTTCTTGGTCGTTTAAGTCATCTGAAGATAGGCGCACATCAAGCAATTCGCTAGGCGATACGTCTAACGCTTTGCATATAGCGGCAATTATGTCAGCATCAGGTCTGTTAATCCCTTGCTCCCAATTTGAAATTCTATTATTGCTAACATTAATCATTTGCGCTAATTTCATTTGGCTAAGTCCCCTATCTTCCCGGTATTTTCGGATTCGATTACCAATCTCATACTTCAATTAATATCACCTCCATATTATTATAGCTATTAAAACTGCTAAAAGCAACATTTTATCATGAATTTCTGTATAATATGCTTGACATTTAAGAAATTATATACTACAATGTAGTAAGTCCAGAAAATCTGTAATTTTTAGGAGTGGATAAATATGCGCGTGTATGAAAAGGTTCGTGACTATCTTGATGATAAAGGATTAAAGCACACTGTTGTTGCACGTAAATCGGGAATATCAAATTCAACTTTTAATGCAATACTAAACGGAAAACGGACATTGTATGCTGATGATTTAAGAGCAATTTGTTTGGCTCTAGATGTAAGTCCTGAGGTTTTTATTGAGTGGAAAACGGCGTAATTAACGTTAAGAAACGTTTTTGTAAGATAAATAAAGTGAAAACTCTTGTCATATAATATTATAGTGTAAAATAGGGAGAGAGTATTTTGAGCGAATACACACAACAAAAACAAGCTGAAATTATGCGAAATACAATTACGGTGACAACCTCCATTCCGGTTAAGCCAAATAAAGCTGAGCCACGAAAATCAAAAAATGCTTATTTTGAATTTCTATCAAACTGTATCAAACTTATAAAAAGTTTTTTAAAAGAAAGAATAATAAGTGCTGTAATAATTGGTGCTGCCACGACTGCATGTTTGTTTTTTGTAATAACTTTAATGTGGAAAGAATCTAACGACATCGGTTACATTTTTTTGCAAACATCTATTTTTGTTTTTGCATTTGCTTTTTCTCAAATTGTTATATTTCTTATTGTTACAGCAACTGAATTTATAAGAAAAACGAAACATATAAATCCATACCACACGTCAAAAAAAGCTGTCCGCCGAAAAACAACAAAATGTAAGAGGCGATATTTTTAACTATTACTTATAATAAATAAACTACAGAAAGCTAATATACTAAAAGCTTTCTGTAGTTTTCTTTTTAAAATAACTACAAGGAGTTACTTTGGTTACTATTCATTTTATTCACGGCGTCAATAACATATTGACCGGCAACTTCGCCACTATGTCCTAAATTAAACACATTGCTCTGGACTATATCACTTATTATGTTTTTATATTCATCTTGTTTTTGAAAAAGCTCATCAATAACCTCTTTTATTTTAGTGACGTTACTAGGGTCAATTGACTTTCCAATTTTATCACGTAATGATATATCAAGAGGTACCATTCCAAGTTCTTCATAGTCTTTATTTATAATTTTTATTTTAGTGTTAATAAATAAAGTTGGCTTTTTAGTGGAATAAGAAAACTCCACAGATATTCCGGACCAGTCTGTAATAACTAAATCAGCAGTAAATATTGTTACATTTGAAGAGAAATCAGTTTCAATCCTAAATGTATCACTAAAACGTGGTGAATATTTTTCAATTATCTCCTGCATATTAATTGAAAATCTCTTTACATATTCTGGGTGGGGTCGCAAAGTGATATCATAGCCAGCGTCAATTAAACATTCAAGCATATCATCTAAGCAACTGTCTAAAATGTTTCCATCTTGCCACGATGGCGCAATCAAAATCTTCTTGACATCGTTTGTGACACCACCTATTTTTTTATAACTCTCAATTAAATTATCGATTAAGCCATACCCACACGCAACTAAGTTTTTAGGCTTTAACTTATAAAGTTGTTCGGCTTTTCTTATTTCATTAATTTGAGTTTGTCCCACACAAAAAACGGTGTCAAAGTTATCCATAGCATCTTTAGCAAACGCCATATGCACACTACTAGGGTCATGCGGTATATAGATATATTCAACATCTTTTCTGATATATGAGCGTTTTAAGTGATATGTTTGCAAATTAGGTGTTGTCATGACACAAACGTCTGATTCGATTTTCATAAAAAGTGGAATTAAATGAACGTCATCAATATAATAGGAAATTATTCTATCGTTACAAGTTTTAAATATAGCATCATTCGGGTCACTTGTTACATAATGAATGATAATATCAGAGTTTTGTAAGATTTTATTAATCATGTTTTCAAAGTACTTATAAAACCCACTTTTTTCTGAATATATTACTACTTGCTTATGTTTTCCCATTGGGTCTTCTTTACAGAATTTTTTGTAATCCGCTTTTCCTTTAAGCTTTTGCTCTGGTGTACATTGCTGTTCTTTTTCTATTTTTTTGCTGATTGCTAACTGACGTTTGCTTTCTTCAAGAGCTTCATAATCTATAAATTTTTTCGGATTATACATTGCGTTAAGAATGTATATTAATGCAATTGCAAAGATGTTACCAAATATCCAATACAATCCTATTCCTGACGGAACAATAAATGCAAAATAAGTTGAAAAAGCAACTAGGAAAATCGTCATGCCCCATCGACCCAAAATTCCCTGCTCTTTTTGAAGCACATTCTCTTTATTTTGAAATAAGCACAATAAAAACGCACTTAATCCAGATAAAATAGGAATTAAAAGGTAAACATCAAATGATTTTATGCTGGGCATATGTGCTAAATCTAATCCTAAAAATGAAAGATTCATATTTTGAATTTGAGAAATTGCCACCGCAACATTTTCGTTTGGTATAGATATAGCAGCAAATTCTCCAATGTGATTAGAATTTTTTATCAAATCAATTACAGTAAGTTGTGCTGTTGAACTATCTAAATTCGGTATGATTTCAGATGCTTTTGAAACAAAAGCGTCTATAACCTGCATGTCAATATGTAGCAAATGCTGCAAAGGGTTGTACACAACGGCTATAAGTCCTATTATAATTGGAATTTGAATAAGCATAGGAATTATTCCGGCAAGTGGATTGTATTTTTCACGTTTAAATAAGGCTAACTGGTCTTCAGAAATTTTATTTTTATCGCCTGCATATTTTGCACTCAGCATATTTATTTCCGGTTGAATCCTCACCATTTTAATTGAGTTTTTTTGAACCCAAATGCTCAGAGGAAACATTATAACTTTAGTCAGTAAAGTAAATAAAATTATTGCCACACCATAGTTTTTAATTAAATAAAAGCAAAACCACATCAAATAGCCTAAGGGTATACCTACAATTGTATTTATTATTTCCATTAGATTATTATGTCCTTTCTGCAGTGCATTATTTTACTTTGTTTTCCGCTTTTTCAGCTTTTCTAGCTAATTTTTTACCTAACATATTAAGTTTGATTTTGCGAAAAAAAGCACATATTTTCTTCCAAAATATTCCGACGAAAGTTGCAGATGCAATTGCAACGCCAGCAATGACTAGAATTATATATGACGTTGTAGCAGGGTCTAAATAAGCATTTGCAGGAAGAATAAATAGTAAGCTTAGCAGTGCAATTAAGTAGATGTGTTTAATTGTTTTCAAAATTCGATTTTTCATAAAATACCTCTTCATTTATTGTAGTTTTTATTATATAGTGATTTATTTATATAGAGAAAATAAAATTGGCCAAGTTTTAGATTTTTTCCAGTTATTAATATCGTTTGAATCGCCATTTATAGTGTATTCATTAAGCTCGGTTTCTTTACCATCAATGTATGCGTTGTAAAAAAACCTTTCTCTTTTTTCATCCGGTTTTAACGACTTAATATCCACACCTTGCTCTTTTGAAGAATCTAAATTCATATCGCTTAATATCGTTTTGCGTAAATCCATAAGCCAAACCGGTGCGGTCGACGTTGTAAACTTACCGTGCGAGTTAGTAGGTTTCATAAAAAACACAGGGTTTAGTGGAGTATCGGTTATTCCGTTTGAAGATGAAACATTACCGTGATCAGCTGTAATTATTATGTTTGTGTTATCATAAACTCCGAGCCTTTTTAAGTTATCAATATATTCATCAATATAGTTGAAATCACCTTTTAATTGTTTTTGCCAAGTTGTGCCATCGGTGTAATCTTGGTTTTCGTCCATAGTGAATGGTCCATGTACTCCATAAAAATGAAAATATCTAAATACGCCTTTATTGTCAGTTATCTCCATACCATCATTTTGCAACAAATTATAATTGTTCTTTTTATTAAAAGACTTAATCACAGTCTAATCTTTTTTATTGATGAAATATCCATAAAATTGGTCAAATACTAACGTTGATACTGAAATAA
>JAVWHI010000077.1:0-5985 GCA_036640155.1 Oscillospiraceae bacterium
GAGTATTATAAATGTGAGAATGTAAAAAGCGCAGAAGATTTCGATAAAAATTCCTATTTTCATACTAATTACCTTGAAATATGTATTTAAAAGTGATATAATAAAAAACTATGAAATAAATCTATTTTTATTATATTTGGAGGAATTATGCCGTTTAAACGTTGGAACATACCGCTTGAAAACAATGCTGCTGCTGATAGTTTGGCATTAAATTGTCAAATTGATAAAATTATTGCACGTATACTTTATAATAAAGGTTACACGTCTGTAGACCAAATTACGAGTTTTGTTGAAGAAATAATGGAACTCGAATCGCCTTTTTCACTTCCAGACATGCAAGAAGCTGTAAATAGGATTAGACTTGCTATCGATAATTTTGAACGGATTTGCATTTACGGTGATTACGATTGTGATGGCGTTACCTCAACTGCACTTTTATATATTTATCTTGAGTCTGTTGGTGCTGATGTAATGTTTTTATTGCCAACTCGTGAAGAAGGCTATGGGTTAAATAATAATTCCATTGATAAACTTAGCAAACAGGAAGTATCACTTATTATTACTGTTGATAATGGAATCTCAGCTATAAATGAAATTGATTATGCGACAAGTTTAGGTATTGACGTTATCGTTACTGACCATCATCAGCCATCTGAAACTCTACCAAATGCCATTGCTGTTGTAGACCCTCACATAAAAGGTTACAATTTAAATTTTCACCCATTTGCAGGAGTAGGAGTTGCTTTTAAGCTTGTTACTGCATTAGAAGATGGAAATTACGATTCAACGTTAGAACAATTTGCAGATATATTAGCAATAGGTACTATAGGCGATATAGTTCCACTGTATGGTGAAAATAGACTTTTTGTTAAACGTGGACTAGCATTGTTACCATACACTGATAATCTTGGCATAAAAGCTTTGATTGAAGCGAGTGCAGTTAAAAATCTCACTTCACGAAGCATTGCTTTTGGTATTGTTCCAAAAATTAATGCAGTGGGAAGAATGGCAACAGCAAATACTGCGGTTAAACTTTTAATTTGTGATGATGCCGAGGAAGCGACGGAGCTTGCTCAAGAAACAGTACTCTTAAATGCAAAACGACAAGAAACAGAAAAAGTTATTTTAGAACAGATTTATGACATTATTAATAAGAATCCTAACGTATTAAATGATAGAGTTTTGTTTTTTAAAGGTGAAGATTTTGATGCAGGTATAATAGGAATTGTTGCTTCAAAATTAGTTGATAAATATTCAAAACCCGTATTTGTAATGAGTCAAAAAAGCGGTGAAATTACAGGCTCAGCACGAAGTGTAGGTGAATTTAACCTCTTTAAAGTACTCAGTGAATGCGAAAAACTGTTAATAAAATTTGGTGGACATAAGCTTGCAGCCGGATTTAATTTATCTCAAGATAACTACGATGAATTTTGTAAAATGATACAAGAATACGCACTTCAAAATTTTGATATTATGCCACAAGCTGAATTTATTCCCGACGTTATTTTAAATGAAGATGAAATTACAGTACAAACAGCACAAAAGCTTGAAATACTTGAGCCATTTGGGCAAAAGAATGAAGCACCATTGTTTTTAATAAAAAACGCAAAAATTATTGCTGTGACACCCTTATCGCAAAACAAGCATATTAAAATTAAAGTTTGTGTTGGCACAACAACGTTTGAATGCTTATACTTTGGTATTACAACATTAACATTTGGGTATAATATTTCAGATGTAATTGATATGCTTGTCAATTTGGAAACTAATGAGTTTAACAACAATTTGTCGCTAAGTGTAAAAGTTAAAGATGTTCGCTTAAGCGGCTTTAATGAAAAAGCTTTTTTCAACGCCAAAGGGTATTATGAAAAAATTAAACGTGGCGAAAAAGTTAGTAATAAAGTATTACAGATTGCAACCCCAAATCGTGATGAAATAGCAATTGTTTATAAATATATTCGTCAGATTAAGATTTATGAAAATGACATTGATATGTTATATTGCGCATTTTTAAAGCACGGATTAAATTATTGTAAGTTCAGATTGATATTGGATATTTTAAATGACGTTGGTCTTATAAAGTTATCACCATTATTAACTGAAGTTACGTTGATTGAAACAACAAAAAAAGTTGATATTAATACTGCAAAAACTATGATGCAATTACATAATAATTGATTGGATGATAACAATGGAACAAAAGACATTTGAAGAATTAAAAGAATATATCAAACACTCAGGTAGAGGAATAGATATTAATAAAGTCACTCGTGCATATGAGCTTGCAAGTTCAGCACATGATGGGCAGTTTAGATTATCAGGTGAAAAATATGTTTTTCACCCTATATCAGTTGCGTTCATTTTAGCAGAACTAGGTATGGACACTGATAGTATTTGTGCTGGAATACTCCATGATGTTGTGGAAGATACAAAAACTTCACTTGAAGATATAACTAAAGGTTTTGGTGCTGACGTCACTTTGTTAGTTGATGGTGTGACAAAACTAGGTAAAATCCCATTGTCTACAAAAGAAGAACAACAAGCGGAAAATGTAAGAAAAATGCTTTTAGCTATGTCGGAAGATGTGCGAGTTATTATAATTAAGCTAGCAGATCGACTGCACAATATGCGTACGCTTTATGCAATGTCTGAAGAAAAGCAGCGTGAAATTGCACTTGAAACAATGGAAATTTATGCGCCTTTAGCTCATAGACTTGGTATTCGTGCAGTTAAAGAAGAACTTGAGGATATCGCACTGCACTATTTAGATCCTGTAGCTTGTAAGGAAATTGAAAATATACTTGAATTGAATTTGCAAAAACGTTCGTGGTTTGTTGATGACATTCAGACAAAAATAAAAGACCGTCTTCAAGAATATAATATGGACGCACATATTGAAGGACGAGTTAAGAGCCTTTATGGAATATATCGCAAAGTTTACATGGCAGCACGTGGATTTGATGAAGTATATGACGTGTATGCTGTTCGTATTATAGTTAATACAGTAATTGAATGCTATAATATCTTAGGTATTATTCATGATATGTTTACTCCTATTCCAAACAGATTTAAAGATTATATTTCTACACCTAAACCTAATAATTATCAGTCCCTTCACACAACTGTTGTAGGTAAAGAGGCTATTCCCTTTGAAATTCAAATAAGAACATGGGACATGCATTACACTGCTGAATATGGAATTGCTGCGCACTGGAAATATAAAGAGGGAATTAAGGGGAAAGATAAACTTGAAGAAGGATTAGCATGGGTAAGACAAATACTAGAATCACAACGTGATGCTGAGGGCGCCGAGGACATCGTTAAAAATATTAAAGCAGATTTAGCATCTGAAGAAGTTTTTGTTTTCACACCAAAAGGCGATTTAAAGTCGCTTCCAATCGGCTCAACTGCTATCGATTTTGCATATGCAATTCATAGCGAAGTTGGTAATAAAATGATTGGTGCAAAAGTCGATTCAAGAATGGTGTCACTTGATACTGTTCTTAAAACCGGTCAAATTGTCGATATTATTACGACAAAGGCACAAGGACATGGCCCTAATCGTGAATGGCTTAACATTGCAAGAACCAGTGAAGCTAGGAGCAAAATCAGAGCATGGTTTAAGCGTGAGTGCAGAGACGAAAACATTGCTGAGGGTAAATTACAGCTTGAACGTGAATTTAAACGTAATTATATAAATTTTCCACCGGACGAGTTTACTGCTTTTGTTGATGGACTTGCAAAACGTCAGCATTACGAAAATACAGAAGAATTTTACGCAGCTATTGGATATGGTGGATTCTTACTCTCGAAAATAATGCAGCGAATTAAAGAAGAATATGCAAAACTTACTAAGCAAATTGACCCAGTGACTATGGTACCGGTTACACAAGAGCTAAAGAGTTCAAGTGGTGTAGTAGTTCAAGGACTTGATAATTGTCTTATTAAATTTGCACAATGCTGTAACCCACTGCCACCAGACGAAATTATTGGGTTTGTAACAAGAGGGCATGGAGTGTCGGTGCATAAAAAAGACTGTGAAAATGCACTAAGTTCACAAACTGATGAAGAGCAACGTCAGCGTTGGATTAACGTTTCGTGGGCAAGTGCAACGCCACGTTCGTTTCGTTCGACTATTGATATTGTTGCAATAGACAGAAATGGATTATTAGCAGATGTTTCTATCGTTTTTGCAAACTTTAGAGTGCCTCTTCATGAACTTAATGCTAGAGAACTAAAAAATGGAAACACTAACATTGTTGCTACTATTGGTATTCAAGATATGGAGCAATTAAATAGTATTTTACAAAAAATAAGTAAAATCAATGGCGTAATTTCTGCGACACGTTCAGGAAAATAAAGTTTAAATGGAGGATATATGAAAGCTGTAGTCCAACGAGTATCTAACGCTCAAGTAAGTGTTAATAATAGTATTATAGGCTCGATTGACAAAGGACTTCTTGTGTTTTTGGGCATTATGGAAGCGGATACAAAAAAGCAAGCAGACTTTTTAGCTAAAAAAATCTGTGAGCTTCGTATATTCACAGACGATAACGATAAAATGAACTTATCACTTAAAGATATCGATGGACAAATACTAATTATATCAAATTTCACGCTAGGAGCTGATTGTAAGCACGGACGAAGACCGTATTTTGTTGATTCAGCCGACCCGGTGATTGCAAAAGAATTATACGAATACTTCATAAAATGCGTTATTGATGAAAAAATAAATAAAGTTGACACAGGCGAATTTGGTGCTAGTATGCAGGTCAATCTTTTAAATGACGGACCGGTCACAATAATTTTAGATACAAAAGAAATGGGTAAATAGGTGAACATAATGAACATTAAAAAAATTTCAGTAGGATCATTAGACACGAATTGTTATTTATTATTATCAAACAAAGAAAATGCAATTATAATTGACCCAGGTGACGATTATGATAAGATAGAAACTTATTTATCACGTGAAAATTGCACTTTAAAATATATTTTACTTACACATGGTCACTTTGACCATATTGGCGCTGTAAAAGAACTTTTAGATGAAAACATTTCATGCAAACTTTTAATTCATAATGATGATGCGGACATTTTGCAAAATCAAGCACTTGTAGAACAAAACTTATCAGAATATAATAAAATGGAGTTACTAAGTAAAGTTAGCAATTTTATTGAGGATAACGATATAATATCGCTTGATGATATATCTTTAAAAGTTTTGCACACACCGGGACACACAAAAGGCTCGTGCGTTTTTTATGATGAGCAAAATAATGTCATGTTTACAGGAGATACATTGTTTTCAATGAGTGTCGGAAGAACTGACCTTTATGGTGGCTCATTTACTACGCTCAAAAAGTCACTCGAAAAAATCACGACACTTAATGGCGATTATGAGGTTTTTCCAGGTCACGGAGAAAAAACAACTTTACAGAAGGAAAAGGACACTAATCCTTTTTTAGGTGGTATTTCAAATGACGATTATTTTTAGTAATCACCAACTCAAATATCAAATTGAGTCGTTATGCAAGCTGTTTTTTCCATGCACTAAATTTACACTTTTATATGAAGCTGTAAAAATCGAAGACGACACTATTTTTACAAGAGTGAAAAAAGGAAAAAAGAACACATATTTATCCGTTATAATAAAAATAAACGGTGAAATCTTAAGAAAGCAGTCGTGTGTTTTAAACAAAACTGATGCTTACAAAAGAGAATGTGAACGTCTTTTTTCTATTATGATATATAAGCTTCTTTCAAACGCACTTAATATTTATCCAAAATGGGGTATATCAACAGGTGTGCGTCCGGTGACAGTTGCACGCAAGCTTATAGCAAAAGGGTATGATTATGACCAATTAAAAAGTCATTTTGTAAGTGATTATTTGGTGGACGAAAGCAAGCTCTCTTTAATGCTTGACACTATAAAAAACCAGACTGATATTTTAAAAATGAATACTGATAACTCATATAGCCTTT
>JAVWHI010000078.1:0-5983 GCA_036640155.1 Oscillospiraceae bacterium
ACAGAAGAGGCTCTAGCTAAGTTTATTTTTCAAATAACAAAGGTTACTCTGCAATCGTTTAATCAAGCGTTAACCATGGGAATTGCAGAAACTACAGCTACAAACTTTATGACCAGATTATCGGCTCTATCTAATGAGCAGATTACCGCAGCAAAGAATAACAGTGGACTTTACGACGATGCAATGACCCTGGTTTCTCAAGTGCCGGTGTTTAAACGACAAATTGAAGATTCGGAGAAATTCTATAAAAAGCTCGAGTCTATGTCCGAAGAAGAGGCAAAAGCCAAGGCTGATGAAAACGATCCGGAGTGGCAGCTGCAAGTGGTTAATAATGGAAACGTCTATCTTGTTGCACAAATGATAAAGGAAGTAAAAATTGGTGATAAATCGCTATACGACCTATTTATGCAGGAGGAATTAACAGCAAAAGAGTTATATCCTTTAGTCAGCGTAATGTCAAAAGGACAAATTGGTTCTGTAAACTTTGTTGGCTTTTTTCCGCTTTTGCAGTCGACAGGTGAACTAAAAGAAGACCAAAAAACTGAAATTAGTGAAACCAAGGTGGACATGAAGAAACCCGAAGTTATTTCTGCCTACTATGGAGTTGACCGTGCAATGTTTTCAAACGATGTAGCGGTTACACGTGCAGCTGATGCAGAAATGAGTGCGACCGGCAACAAAAGCCCATTGAGCGGACAAACTGCATCAACAGGTAAAATATTAACGGAAGTTGCTCTTGGAATTTCTACTGCGGCAACCGTTGGTTTGGGAATCTCGTTAATTCGGCTTGCAAGCATAGTAAATGCCAGCGAAGCAGTTTTAACCAAAACCGTGAATGGACTTAGTCTCATTAGCATCAATTCAGCAATAAAGGATATGACTGCTATTGCGGTCAACAAACCACTTGGTATTGAAATTATGAATTCGGCAAAAACTAACATAGGTATTCTAAACAAGATGCAAATACTCAATATTGGCATGTGCGTTGCGATTGTCCTAACTCTTGTTTGCACAGGTTTGCTTATTTGGCAGATATGGGACGAGTATAACCAAGATTACACAAAAATCCCGAAAATTATGTTGGATTTGCAAAGCAAAAATGACGTGAATAATTTTATCCGATACGATGCGGTACCGGGACTGGGAGACTACACCAAAGATACATCGGGTGATTTGAACGGTTTCGTCGGAGAACGATGGAACGCACTCTACACAACGAAAGACCCCAAAGCAGGAAAACCAATTTTAGCAAACGTCTATGCGTTTTCGGATAATAAACCTAAAAAAGAAAATTTAAAACCTGTACATGAATTTGGTGTCACTACAGCCACAAATTGTAATAATTTTACACACAACGGTACTTCCTCAGATAAAATCTATTTGTACTTTGATCAGGATTTAAATTATTCTGAAAATAAAGTAGCAGGAACCATATTTTCTACGCAGTTCATGGCCCCGATAATTGCAGGAATCGCAGGAATATTGTTGGGCTTTGCTGGCACATATGTCGTACTTAAAAAGAAGAAAAAACGTGACGAAGAACTCCCGGCTTAAAAGTTTAATGATTACTTTTTATTAAGCTAACTTAAAAAGCAAAAAAACGTAAATATTAATTAACTAGATACAGATAAAATTTTCCTAAAAAAGAATTTTATCTGTATCTTTTTCGGCTCCCCTATTAAAATGTACATTCGGTGGGGGGACGTGGTGGGTGGGGCGAGGCGGACGAGGACGGACGTGGCATTATAATTCCATGGAACGATAACGGGCGAACACAGTTCGCCCCTACAAAATCCCATTGAAATGAGAGGAAAATTGGCATGCAAAATCCATTGAAATGGGTGGTGGGAATGGGGGAAAACGAGGGCAGGCGTGAAACCGGTACGAGAAGAAAAGCCCAGTCCAAAAATGGACTGGGCTAGTTCTATTAATTTTGAAACATTGTAGGGCTTTTGTTATCGTTTTTCACCGAAAAAACAATAGTTTAATTTGCGACCGCCACATGCCTTTTGCATCTTCTTCCCTGCAACAAACAGTAGTGCAGGATTAATATTTCTAGCGTGTTGCGCACAGATACTAACACATCTCATACATGTGATACAACGATCATTTAGCGTTTGAGATGGCGTTTTTGCAGGGATTGCACCTACCGGGCAACTCTTTGCACACGCACCACAGTTATTACAGTTTTTGTTTGCACTAGGCTTAAATGGCAATCCTAGGTACTCTTTATATGGCATGTTCCCCTTTACCACAACGTCCGAAAATGTAGCTGGGTTTTTAGTCTCTTCTTTTATTTTTTGTGCAAACTCCAAAAGTTCCTTGCGATCAAGTGCATCAGGTCTGCCTGTACCAAACTGGTGCATAATCGAATGTTCAGTCACAGCGGCTATGGCGGCAATTACATTAAATCCACTTTGTTTTACGATATTTTTAAGTTCCAAAAGAGTATCATCATAGTCACGATTTCCGTAAGTTACCACCAAAATTGTCGGCGTAGACGCCGCTTTCATCTTTTCTAAATGCTGTGCCGCTATAGTAGGCACTCGCCCACCAAATGATGGTACTCCTATCAAACAAATGTCATCTGGTGCAAAGGTGCAGGCACTGTAGTCTTTTTCAAGAATGGAAAAATCTACTTCCTGTTGCTCACCTTCCCAAACTCCTGCAATAAGTTCAACCACATTTTTCGTACTTCCTGTAGGGCTAAAATAAAGTTTGTTAATCATTTTTTCTTCTCCTGCCTTTTTCTTTCTAAAACTTTAACCGTTAAGCAATATGAGCTTTTCCACTCGATGGTCGTTAAATTTTATCACCGCATTTTGCGCTAATTCTATCATACTTCTTCCATTACTTTGATACGACAAATCCGCACCTTGGTCTAAAAGATATTTTACTGATTCATATTCGCCAAACCACACCGCTTGCACAAGTGCATCATTTAACACCTGATTTCTTTCTTGGGGCAAAACATACGAGAAAAGACGTTTAATCACCATCACCTGCTTTTCCTCGTACCCTACTGCGACATTTCTAAATCCTAATGTATGTTTTATATAGTCATTTGGATTATTTAACGTCATAAGTTTACTTAAAATATACTCTAATATAGTTATATCACAATTTGCACATGCTATAAACAACAATTTGCCCCACTCGTCTTGCGTTATTTCATGACTACTATTTAACTTTACAATGTGTGAAATGACATCACTGTCAGATTCCCCTTTACTTCTTTTGCCGATATATCTTTGCAAGTTTATCAATTCCTTATCGTTCATGAATAAACACCCCTTTTTTTCTTAGCCAATAAAGTGTACTTCTATTTTCTAATTATAGCATATATTTATTAAAAATTCTATCTTCCCTATCGTTATTTTTTAAAAAACGGTAATGTCAGCGTTGAAAAAATGCAGAAGAAATTACCGGCATGTTATACAAAATGATAGCATATCTCACTTTAAATCTGTTGACGAACACAAAAAAGAAGTGTACAATGGTAATATAAAGAAAAAACCATTTAGACCGGTTGGTCTTGCATGGGAGCAATGTAAAACAATAGGAGGGTTATTTAAATGGATACTAAAACTACTAAAACAACACCAAATTCTGAAAACGACCAAGCAAAGGAACGCAAGATATATCCAATGCCGATGGATTACGAGGCGATAGAACACAGAAAATTCATGGAGCTGATGTACGAAAGGCGCGCACGCAGGGAAAAGGAAGAGGCAGACAAACAAAAATAGCATAAAAACTCCTGTTGAAATGAGAGGAAACACTAACGTGCGAACACAGTTCGCCCCTACAAAATCCCATTGAAAATGATGGCGGAGAAGGAGGGATTCGCTTTTTTGCGAAAAAGCCAGTCACAGGAAAAACGTGTCGCTGGCACGTTTTTTTACACTGTTCCATTCAAATCCTCAAATTAGCTGAAAAATAAATCCCAGTCCGAAATGGACTGGGATTTAAAATTGGCGGAGAAGGAGGGATTCGAACCCTCGAAACATTGCTGTTTACACGAGTTCCAGTCGTGCGCCATAAACCGGACTAGGCGACTTCTCCAGGTTTTTCTACTCGTAAGTAAATCTACTTGACTATTATACACAATTGCAACTAAAATGTCAATACTTATATGGAAAAAATAAAGGTCGACACCCAAAATATGAATGCCGACACTATATAACTATAACCTAAATAAAATTACTTGTTCATCATGTTTGCAACTTCATCAGCAAAGTTGTCTTCACGTTTTTCTAGCCCCTCACCTTTTTCAAAGCGAATAAACTTATCAATAACTATTGAGCCAGATAGCTCTTTAGCTACGTTAGCTGTGTACTTCGAAATAGATACCTCTGCATCTTTGATAAACGCTTGGTCAACTAAGCAGTTCTCTTTATAAAACTTTGAAATCTTACCAACAACCATCTTTTCAGCAATGCTTTCTGGTTTGCCCTCATTAATTGCTTGTATCATAAGAATTTCTTTTTCTTTTTCTAGTACGCTAGCCGGAACTTCTTCTTTGCATAGATATTGTGGCGACATAGCTGCAATTTGCATTGCTACACTCTTAGCATATTCGTTAAACTCTGGTTTAGTCGCAACATCTGTTGTGAATTTAACCATAACGCCTATTCTTCCACCACCATGAACATAAGAAATTAAATCGCCTTCCATTCTCTCAAAACGACGAATTTTCATGTTCTCACCTATTGTAAGAATTTTTTCACGTAGTGCCTCTATTACTGTTGTGCCAGTAGCATCATACTTACAGTTTTCAAGCTCTTCTACTGTAGAAGGATTGTTGTCTATTATAATTTGTGCTACTGCGTTTACAAAGTTAACAAAAGAATCGTTTTTTGCAACAAAATCCGTTTCAGCATTAACCTCTAAAACAACTCCTACTTTTTTAGCCTCATCTATTACTGAAACTACTAAGCCCTCAGCCGCAATTCTTCCTGCCTTTTTTGCAGCCGCTGCAAGACCTTTTTCTCTTAATATCTCAATCGCTTTTTCCATATCACCTTCAGCTGTAGTCAATGCTTTTTTGCAGTCCATCATTCCGCATCCTGTTCTTTCACGAAGGCTCTTAACGTCCATAGCAGTAAATGCCATAATATTTCTCCATTCTGCCGCTTTTACGGCGAAAATTATTTTGTTTAATAATAAAATTAGGGCATCTTAAATAAGTAAATAATACTGTTTTTTAAGACTGCCCTAAAATATTTATAAATTACTCAGCAGCAGTTTCTTTTGCTTCTTGTTCAATCGATTCTTGCTCTGCAGCCTTAGCATCTTCAAAGCCTTGTCTTGCTTCAATTACAGCGTTAGCCATTGCTCCAGCTATCAACTTAACAGCACGAATTGCATCGTCATTACCAGGAATTACATAGTCGATTTCGTCTGGATCACAGTTAGTGTCAACAATTGCTACTATCGGAATACCTAAATTCTTAGCCTCTGCAACTGCTATTCTTTCTTTGCGTGGGTCAACTATAAATAATGCACCAGGCAATTTATTCATGTTCTTGATTCCGCCTAGGAATTTTTCAAGCTTACTAATTTCTAGTTCTAACTTGATAACTTCTTTTTTAGGCAATAAATCAAATGTACCATCTGATTCCATTGTTCTTAATTGCTCTAGTCTGCTGATTCTGCGACGAATTGTTTTGAAGTTCGTCATCATTCCACCTAGCCAACGTGCATTAACAAAGTGCATAGAACAACGCTCTGCTTCTTCTCTTATTGAATCCCCTGCTTGTTTTTTTGTTCCAACAAAAAGAATGTCTTTGCCACTTGCTGCTACGTCACGTACAAACATGTACGCCTCATCAAGTTTTTTTACAGTTTTTTGTAAGTCGATAATGTAAATACCATTACGCTCTGTAAAAATATATTTCGCCATTTTTGGATTCCATCTTCTTGTTTGGTGACCAAAATGAACACCTGCTTCAAGAAGTTGCTTCATTGATACTACTCCCAT
>JAVWHI010000079.1:0-5938 GCA_036640155.1 Oscillospiraceae bacterium
TCTTTTTAAGTACGACATATGTGCCAGCAAAGCCCAACAATATTCCTGCGATTCCAGCAATTATAGGGGGCATGAACTGCGAAGTAAACATTGTTCCTGTTGATGTACCAAAATTTAAATCTTGATCAATGTACATATAGATTTTTTTTGCGGAACTGCCTTTGTGTGTAAAGTTATTAAAATTTGTGGCTGCAGTGACACCAAATTCATGCACAGGCTTTAAATTTTCTTTTCTAGGATTATTATCCTTAAACACACTGATGTTTGCGAAAAGCGGTTTTCCAGCTTTGGGGTCTTTCGTTGTATAGAGTGCGTTCCATCGTTCTCCGACGAAACCGTTCAAATCCCCCGATGTATCCTTAGGATAGTCACCCAGTCCCGGCACCACATCATAGCGGATAAAATTGTTCGTGTCATTTTTGTTTTGCAAATCCAACATGATTTTTGGAATTTTTGTGTAATCCCTGTTATACTCATCCCATATCTGCCAAATAAGCAAACCTGTGCAGATAAGGGTTAGGACAATCGCAACGCACATACCGATATTGAGTATTAACATCTTGTTTAGAATGCCTATGTTAGAAGCGGCTGACGTCGCAAGAACTTGAGCGGAATCAGCACTGGAAACAGCTATTACACGAGTCATATCCTTTATTGTTTCAGTGATGCTGAAAATACTAAGTCCATTTACGGTTTTGGTCCAAATTGCTGCACTGTTATTAACTATTTTTGCGAGCTGAATTAATGAGATACCCAAAGCAACGGTTACAGCAGCAGAAATGCCGACAGCAACTGCGGATAGTATTTTACCCGTTGATGCGGTTTGTCCTGCCATTGGGCTTTTGTCGCCGGTTGCACTCATTTCTGCATCTGCTGCACGTGTAACCGCCACTTCGTCTGAAAACATTGCACGGTCAACTCCATAGTAGGCAGAAATAACTTCGGGTTTTTCCATATCCACTTTGGCATCACTAATTTCAGTTTTTTGGTCTTCTTTTAGTTCGACTGTCGACTGGAAAAGCGGAAAAAATCCAACAAAGTTTACAGAAGCAATTTGTGCTTTTGACATTACGCTGACTAAAGGATAAAGCTCCTTGACCGGTACTTCTTCTTGCATGAACAGGTCGTATAGCGATTTATCACCAATTTTTACTTGCTTTATCCTTTGTGCAACAAGATAGGTATTGAGATTATTAACCAATCGAATATTCCAATCCGGATCGTTTTTATCCGCTTGGGCTTTTAGCTCTCCTTCGGTCATACTCTCAATCATTATATTGAATCTCTGCGAATCTTCAATTTGTCGCTTAAACGTCGGCACTTGAGAAACCAGGGTCATTGCATCGTCGTAAAGTCCACTGTCATTCTTTGCTGCGGAAATATCTTTACTAGATAAAGCCGATACTCTGGTCATAAAGTTTGTAGCAGTGGTTTCGGCGGTCGCCATGGTTAACGCTTGATTAAACGATTGCAAAGTAACCTTTGTTATTTGAAAAATAAACTTTGCTAAAGTCTCTTCCGTTAAACTTTCGTCTAGGAAATAATCGCCCACAAGTTTGCCACTATCGTCTTCCTTGAAATTGTTCAAAGATTCATAGGCTTTTATTGCTAGCGGATTATTGTTCTTGTAGTTTACCCGAAACTCTTTTATAGTTTCCATTTGCAGAGTGGCCATTTCCTTAAAACCACTCATTTGCTCATTTAAAATATCCTGATAATCCGAAAAAGAATATCCGTTTTGCTCGCTCATCATTGCTACATCAGTGATGGCTTGTTTCGGGTCGGTGGTGGTTTTATAGCCGAGGTACACCTCACGGTACCGGCTAAATGAGGCTTTTGCGTTTGAATTTAGATCCGCACCATACATGGTATAACCCTTGTCATTCAGCGCTTTATTTGCCGCATATCCGGAAGTATTGTAACTGATACATAAATCACTGATATAATTTTTTGGTCTTGCTGCGTATGTCGGCATAGCGGATGAAATAATTATGCTAACAACAAGTAATAATGATACATATCTTTTATAATGCTTTTTCATTTTTTATTCTCCTTTTCATTAATAAATATGTTATCCGAGATGATTTACAGGGTGTCAACCTCCTGCTTTTTTTCTCAATACGATAGCGTATATATTTTAAGCTTTATTCTTATTATAGAAAAACCAATGCGACAAAACAGGGACAAATTATTCGTAAAAAAACAATTTTCTACACAATTATAATGCCTCGCACCGCCCACGTCCCACCCATTTTCCCCCTCGTTTTCCGCCAATTCCAAATTACATCACCGTAGGGAATGGTCTCGTACCGCTGCCATTTTACCGTCCCCTACATTGTTCGCCCGTTATTGTTTCCTCACCCCCCACCACGTCCCACCTCATTTTCTGTCACCACCAAATGTACATTTTAATAGGGGAGCCGAAAAAGATACAGATAAAACTCTTTTTTAGGAGAATTTTATCTGTATCTAGTTAATTAATATTTACGTTTTTTTTGCCTTTTAAGTTAGCTTAATAAAAAGTAATCATTAAACTTTTAGGCAGGGAGTTCTTCGTCACGTTTTTTCTTCTTTTTAAGTACGACATATGTGCCAGCAAAGCCCAACAATATTCCTGCGATTCCAGCAATTATAGGGGGCATGAACTGCGAAGTAAACATTGTTCCTGTTGATGTACCAAAATTTAAATCTTGATCAATGTACATATAGATTTTTTTTGCGGAACTGCCTTTGTGTGTAAAGTTATTAAAATTTGTGGCTGCAGTGACACCAAATTCATGCACAGGCTTTAAATTTTCTTTTCTAGGATTATTATCCTTAAACACACTGATGTTTGCGAAAAGCGGTTTTCCAGCTTTGGGGTCTTTCGTTGTATAGAGTGCGTTCCATCGTTCTCCGACGAAACCGTTCAAATCCCCCGATGTATCCTTAGGATAGTCACCCAGTCCCGGCACCACATCATAGCGGATAAAATTGTTCGTGTCATTTTTGTTTTGCAAATCCAACATGATTTTTGGAATTTTTGTGTAATCCCTGTTATACTCATCCCATATCTGCCAAATAAGCAAACCTGTGCAGATAAGGGTTAGGACAATCGCAACGCACATACCGATATTGAGTATTAACATCTTGTTTAGAATGCCTATGTTAGAAGCGGCTGACGTCGCAAGAACTTGAGCGGAATCAGCACTGGAAACAGCTATTACACGAGTCATATCCTTTATTGTTTCAGTGATGCTGAAAATACTAAGTCCATTTACGGTTTTGGTCCAAATTGCTGCACTGTTATTAACTATTTTTGCGAGCTGAATTAATGAGATACCCAAAGCAACGGTTACAGCAGCAGAAATGCCGACAGCAACTGCGGATAGTATTTTACCCGTTGATGCGGTTTGTCCTGCCATTGGGCTTTTGTCGCCGGTTGCACTCATTTCTGCATCTGCTGCACGTGTAACCGCCACTTCGTCTGAAAACATTGCACGGTCAACTCCATAGTAGGCAGAAATAACTTCGGGTTTTTCCATATCCACTTTGGCATCACTAATTTCAGTTTTTTGGTCTTCTTTTAGTTCGACTGTCGACTGGAAAAGCGGAAAAAATCCAACAAAGTTTACAGAAGCAATTTGTGCTTTTGACATTACGCTGACTAAAGGATAAAGCTCCTTGACCGGTACTTCTTCTTGCATGAACAGGTCGTATAGCGATTTATCACCAATTTTTACTTGCTTTATCCTTTGTGCAACAAGATAGGTATTGAGATTATTAACCAATCGAATATTCCAATCCGGATCGTTTTTATCCGCTTGGGCTTTTAGCTCTCCTTCGGTCATACTCTCAATCATTATATTGAATCTCTGCGAATCTTCAATTTGTCGCTTAAACGTCGGCACTTGAGAAACCAGGGTCATTGCATCGTCGTAAAGTCCACTGTCATTCTTTGCTGCGGAAATATCTTTACTAGATAAAGCCGATACTCTGGTCATAAAGTTTGTAGCAGTGGTTTCGGCGGTCGCCATGGTTAACGCTTGATTAAACGATTGCAAAGTAACCTTTGTTATTTGAAAAATAAACTTTGCTAAAGTCTCTTCCGTTAAACTTTCGTCTAGGAAATAATCGCCCACAAGTTTGCCACTATCGTCTTCCTTGAAATTGTTCAAAGATTCATAGGCTTTTATTGCTAGCGGATTATTGTTCTTGTAGTTTACCCGAAACTCTTTTATAGTTTCCATTTGCAGAGTGGCCATTTCCTTAAAACCACTCATTTGCTCATTTAAAATATCCTGATAATCCGAAAAAGAATATCCGTTTTGCTCGCTCATCATTGCTACATCAGTGATGGCTTGGCTCGGGTCGGTGGTGGTTTTGTAGCCAAGGTACACCTTGCGGGTTTTACTAAGAAATACACTCGAGTTTTCGTTGAGGTTTTCCTTTTGTACGATATACCCCTCGTTAAGTAGCGCTTGCTTTGTATCTACATCGTAAGAACCGTAACTGATTTTTAATTCGCTGATATAATTTCTGGGTCTTGCGGCGAATGATGGCAGAGCGAATGAAACAACTATGCTAACAACAAGCAATAATGATACATATATTTTATAGTGTTTTTTCATTTTTCATTCTCCTTTTCAATAATAAATGTGTTATCTGAGATGGTTTGCTGTGTGTCAACCGCTACTTTTTTTCTCAACACGATAAAATTTAAAACTAAACCGACTATAATCGTTGCGAGCGCCCATAATGCTAGCTCAGAAATTCCCCAGAAAAGTTTTTGGTTATCCCGGATAAATTCCAGTAAAAAGCGTTGTGAGCCATAAAGTATGAGCATATAGCCCATGGCTTTTCCACCCATATCATACTTGTTTTTATGTAGCAGATAGAGAATTAACACGGTGGATAAAGCAGCGACAATAGTCTCTAGTATTTGGTTAGGAAAAAGATGGGTTTGTGTAATGCGATTATATATCCCCCAAGGGACGGTGATGTTGCTTCGACAACAACCGCCCCAATTACACCCTATATGTGTTATTGCAAAAACAAGAAGGGGGACAGGTGCAAGAAAATCAAATGCTTTTTTCACATCGATATTAAAGCCTATTGCAAAGAAAGTAACTACAATGGGACAAAATGCGAAGACACGCACCATGTTTTTTCCTGCAAGTTTGCCACTAATTAAGAAGTACAAAAGGAGCATTAATAAATAAAGCGTTGCATAACATATGCCGACAAAAAGCAAGGCACGTATTTTTTTAAGCTCGTATTTTTTTGCGTAAAGTAATACATAGATAACGCCAAATAAAAAGCCTAATGCAATGAATAAATTATACATTTTTCGACTTTACCTTAGCCTTTCTTCTGCGACGTTTTTGATATACAAGCAGTCCTGTTCCAACAAGAAGCAAAGCGGTGAACATAATCGCTGTAGTAATTGGATTTATCGAAAGGAAAATACTTGCGTAGTTTGAAGAAGAACGCTCGGAATAAACACCGTTTGCACGCTTGTAAAGTATATACATCGGAGATGGATCACAGTTATAATTTCCTGCGTTAAAGTCTGCTGTGTTATTGCTTGTGTCTTGCACAGGACCCCAATAGTTATCCTGCCAGTTCCATCCCCAGCCACCGTCGAGTTCGGCAGGGTTAAAGCTACATCGGATATCGGTTATCGGAGAACCGGCTCTAGGATCCTTAGTGTAATAAAGGTATATAGCATACGAATTTGATGTACAATCGCTGTTAAAATCGACTGATGACTGAATTGCTGCATAGTTAATACCATTATGTGTGATTCTAGTCGGAAAACTACTTTTATTTTGATAAGATGCGATAAGACCGGTGATTGCGTCGTCTTTATCGGCTGTTTTGTTATAGCCTACAAACACATAATCGCCACCATTTGTATCATTCATATCCATTATGGTGCCGGAGGCATTTCTACCAG
>JAVWHI010000080.1:0-5334 GCA_036640155.1 Oscillospiraceae bacterium
ACAGTTTTTGAAAACTTTTTTGTTAAAAGAAACAATATTGGAGTTACAGCAATTAAAACAAGTGTAAATAAAACATTAGTGTAAAGCATATAAATTATAGTTGCCAAAAAAACAAATATGCAATCAATAAACATTCTTACAACCCACGCTAGTGCATGTCTTACCATGTCCATATCGCCTGTTAATCTTGTCATTAAATCGCCTG
Organism: Oscillospiraceae bacterium; assembly: GCA_036640155.1. Classification (GTDB taxonomy): domain Bacteria; phylum Bacillota; class Clostridia; order Oscillospirales; family Ruminococcaceae; genus JAVWHI01. Next base: position 206 of record JAVWHI010000080.1, read on the forward strand.
TGCGATTTTTATTGAAAAAATCAGCATCTTGCTTTTGCATATTGACATAAAGCTCATTTCTAAGCTTATAAAGAAGTCCCTGTGATGAATACTCATAAGCATAAACTGAAACATACCCAAACGAAGTTCTAAGCAGTGTTAAAATCACCAATGAACCCAAAAGCATCATTAGGTTATTTGTAATTGTCGCTGTTTCTACAGCGGCATTTGGAATTTGCATTATAACGTTATCGATAATTTTACTGACTATTATCGGGTTAACCAATCCCCACACCGCTAAAATCACAGTGGAAAATAGTGCAAAAACATAGCAGGCTCGATAGCCTTTAAGACATTTCCATAACCATTTTAATTGAAACATTTTTCTTCCTCTTCTCTTTTTAAAAAATTTTATACGCTTTAGTGTGTCATGAAATTAAATACAAAACCTCAAAATCAATGTCCTGAAATTACTAGTTTACCTTTAGGTATATTATAACTGGTTATTTTAAAAAAGAAACCCTTTTTACAAAATTAATTGTTAGAACTTAAAGGTTAATACGAACTTATTTATAGGTATTTTAACTAAACATATCTTGAATATCGACTAAACTTAGAGTATACTAATTAGTATAAGCAAAATAAGTATAAAACATACAATATTGATGTCATCTTGAATATTAGGATTAAAAGTACTAAATAAAATGGAGTGTGAACATATGGATACATTAAAAGAAATTTCAAACGAAATTGTCAATCTAATAGACCCACAGAAAATAATACTTTTTAGCCACAAAACCAGTCAACTAGGCACAACAACTTCATTTAAACTTTGTGTTGTTACTAAAACAAATGAAAAAAGCAAAGTTGAACACGATATTTATTTTAATATTTGTTGTGATATCCCATTTGATGTTATTGTTTACACCCCAACTGAATGGGAAACATTAAAAGCGGATGAACAGTCTTTTGCTCATAACCTGGATTTGAAAGGACGTGTGCTTTATGAAAGATAGAGCGCACAGAACAAATGATAGCAGAAGATATTACGATTGGATAGTTAGAGCTGAAGTGGACTTGCTGTCTGCTAAAGCCTTGATGAACGATAAACAACTTTATATTTCAAGTGCATTTCACTGCCAGCAATGTGTTGAAAAAATATTAAAAGGTTATCTTCTTTTTAATACAAACAAACTCGTTGACGGACATAACCTTACATGGCTATGTCGTCAAGCTATGAAATTTGATGAAAAATTTAGTGACTGGCTAGATGAAAGCATTGCTTTGAATAAGTACTATATTGAAACACGCTACCCAACTGACTTCCCTTTTGAAATAAGCGATGATGTTATTAATAAAGTCTACAAAATGACAAATGATATGTATACATTTATTTTTTCCGAAATTATAGGCGAAGAATTTAGCAAATAAAAATAATTGTTTGTTGAAAGCAGGCTGTGCCTGTGGTATAATAACCTTACGGCGATGGCGTGGTAGCCATCGGGGCTATTTCATAGCACTTAAAAAGTTGACACTTTTTACCGCAAGAACATTTGACCATCAAATTACCACACTGCGGTGTGGCACGGCTTTACCGCTATCTGTGCCTTGCACAGATAATTTGTGGTATAATATTAAAAGAATAAATTGATTCAGCGTGAGTTTATTTTGAATTTTTAGAGTGCAAAACGGACTATATCCGAGAAATAATAAATGTTTGAAGACATATAATGGAGGTTAGAGTATGTGCGGATTTGTTGGATTCGTAAGTAAAATGCAAGACAAACAAGAAACAATAAATAATATGCTACAAAAAATTGTTCATAGAGGTCCTGATTCTCAAGAAAGTTTTGTTGATAGTGATGTCGCTTTAGGATTTGCTCGTCTTAGTATTATAGACCTTGAAGGTGGCACACAACCTATTTTTAATGAAGATAGAACTAAGGTTTTGATTTTTAACGGTGAAATTTACAACTATCAAGTTTTACGTGAGGAGTTAATTTCAAAGGGTCATATCTTTACAACTCATTCTGATTCAGAAGTCTTACTTCATGGTTATGAAGAATATGGCGTTGAACTTTTGTGCAAACTTAGAGGCATGTTTGCTTTCACAATTTGGGATAAAACAGCTAAGAAGCTTTTTGGCGCACGTGATTACTTTGGCATAAAACCTTATTATTATGCTCAAATGAAAAACTCATTTTTATTTGGCTCGGAAATAAAAGCATTCTTACCCAATCCGGAATTTGTAAAAGAACTAAACGAAGAAAAGTTACCCGACTACTTAACATTTAGTTGTGTTCCCGGTTATGACACTTTCTTTAAAAATGTTTATAAATTACCACCGGCACATTACTTTGAATATCAAAATAATTGTATCACCATTAAAAGATACTTTACACCTCAGTTTAATATTGACGAATCAAAATCGATGGATTATTTTGTAGATGAAATTTCAAAATCATTTAAAGAGTCAATTAAAATGCACAAAATCAGTGACGTTGAAGTTGGATGTTTTCTTTCAAGCGGAGTTGACTCTAGCTATGTTGCGTGTGAACTAGCAAAGCTACAACCAATTAGAACATACACAATTGGGTTTGATGACAAACGCTACAGTGAAGCTGATGATGCGAAGGTGCTAGCTGACGAAATAAAAGTTGAAAACTTTGTGAAAAACGTAACTTCAGAAGAATATTTTGCTAATGTATCAAATGTTCAATATCATATGGACGAGCCACTTGCTAACCCTAGTGCTAACCTTTTATACTTTGTTTCACAACGTGCAAGTAAGGATATGAAGGTAGTGCTTTCAGGCGAAGGTGCTGATGAAATGTTTGCAGGGTATAATGTTTACAAGGAGCCTCTAGCATTAAAAAAATACCAGAAGATTCCAAAAGTTTTGCGTAAAACAGCAGCAAAACTAGTTGAGCCACTTCCAGAATTTAAAGGTCGCAACTTTATTATTCGAGGCAGCTTACCGATTGAACAACGTTATATAGGGAACTCTAATATTTTTTCTTATAAAGACCGTGACAGATATCTAAAAAAGCACTATGATTCTAAGCCACCTCAATTTTATACGAAACCATTTTATGATAAAGTTAAAAATGAAGACGACATTACAAAAATGCAGTATATGGATATGAATGTTTGGATGGTTCAAGAAATATTATTAAAAGCTGATAAGATGAGCATGGCACATTCTCTTGAACTGCGTGTCCCATTTTTAGACATTGAAATTTTCAAGCTTGCTAGTACAATTCCAACAAAATACAAAGTTAGCGAGCAAAACACAAAGTTGGCTATGAGAGCTGCTGCAAACAAAGAAATAAATTCGACGAGTGCAAATCGCAAAAAAATGGCTTTTCCCCTTCCCTTACCCGAGTGGCTTCGTGAAGACAGATACTATAACATCATTAAAAGTTATTTTCAAAGTGATTTTGCAGATAAGTTTTTTAATAGAAGTTTAATTCTTGAATTACTTGACAAACATAAATTAGGAAAACATAATTATGCAAGAAAAATTTGGTCAATATTTACTTTTTTAGTTTGGTATGAGCAGTTTTTCATAAAACAAACAGCAGTTTAAATTAAATTATAATAACATGTTGGAGCTTAAAATGAAACAATATTCTCTAAATCATTATATTGATTTGCTAGAAGAAAAAAAACTATTAACTTTTCAAAATGCACAAGCAGTACAGTCATCAGTAATAGACCTAATAACCTACGATTCAACAGCTGTAAAGAAAAACTCATTGTTTGTTTGCAAAGGTGCTGCATTTAAAGAAGCTTATTTATTAAGTGCTGTTTCTAATGGAGCTACCGCTTATGTCAGTGAAAAAAGATATGATAACTGCACTGCACCATGTATAATTGTTTCAGATGTTAGAAAAGCAATGGCGTATTTAGCAAAATCAATTTACGATAACGCCTATGAAAAAATTAACCTAATTGGTTTAACAGGAACTAAGGGTAAATCCACAACTTCATATTATATTAAATACATTCTTGATGAATACCTAGTTGATAACGGTTTAAAAAAATGCGGTATCTTATCAACAAATGATATTTATGATGGTGTTTTAACCGAAGAAGCACATCTTACAACGCCTGAAGCACTTGAACTACACAAACATTTTGATAACGCTTTTCAAAGCGGATTAAAATTTATGGAGATGGAAGTTTCAAGTCAAGCTTTAAAATATGATAGGGTTTTGGGCGTTAAGTATGACGTTTGTGCGTTTTTAAACATATCGCCCGACCATATAAGTAAAAACGAACATGAAGATTTCAATGATTATTTTTCATCAAAACTTAAAATATTTGCACAATCAAAAATAGCTTGTGTAAATCTTGACAGTGATGAAATCGACACTATTTTAAAAGCTGCAACAGCATCACAATCTATACTAACTTTCGGCACTACTGCAAATGCTGACATCTATGGTTATGATATTAAAAAAGTTAATGACGAAATACATTTTAAAGTTAGATGTGATAGATTTGATGAGCCTTTTGTTTTAACTATGCCAGGACTTTTTAATGTTGAAAATGCCTTATGTGCAATTGCTATCTGCTACTGCTATAACATTGACTATAAATATTTATTTAATGGTCTGAAAAAAGCACGTTCAACAGGAAGAATGGAAGTTCATAGTAGCAGTGATAAAAAAATAACTGTAATTGTCGATTACGCTCATAATAAACTTAGTTTTGATAAGCTGTTTTCTTCTGTAAAAAAAGAATATGCTGGAAAAGAAATAATTGCTGTTTTTGGTTGCCCGGGAAATAAAGCTGTCAATCGGCGTAAGGAACTAGGTGAAATTTCAGCATCTTATTCGGATAAAATTTACCTCACTGAAGAAGACCCTGCATTTGAAAGTGTTAGCGACATATGTTCTGAGATTAAAAATTATGTTATTCCTTTTGGATGTGAATGCCATATAATAAATGATCGTAAACAAGCAATAAAGTCGGCAATTTTAAATTCAAATGGAGATACTGTCATTTTAATTACAGGCAAGGGAAATGAAAAATATCAAAAAGCAAATGGTACACTTATACCATATAAGTCTGATACATTTTATACTGAAATGTTTTTAAAAGAATATGATAAACTTAATATGCAAAATAATTAGTTTGTAATA
>JAVWHI010000080.1:5344-5878 GCA_036640155.1 Oscillospiraceae bacterium
AATAATTATTAAAAAGAGTAGCGATGAAAAATTATAATTTTTCATCGCTACTCTTTTTAGTATTAATTTATTTGTTAATTTGCAAATATTTTTTCTTATTCGTCTAATTTTAAAACGGACATAAATGCCTCTTGCGGAACTTCCACATTGCCCAAAGAACGCATACGCTTCTTTCCTTCTTTTTGCTTTTCAAGAAGTTTTTTCTTTCGTGTTATATCACCGCCATAACACTTTGCTAAAACATCTTTACGCATTGCTTTTACCGTTTCACGTGCAATGATTTTGCCTCCTACTGCCGCTTGTATAGGAATTTCAAAAAGTTGTCTTGGAATGTTATCTTTAAGTTTTTCAGCAATTCTTCTTCCACGTGAATATGCTTTATCAGCGTGAACAATAAAGCTCAAAGCATCAACTACATCGCCATTTAAGAGTATATCCAATTTAACTAGACGAGATGGCACAAATCCCTTCAACTCGTAATCAAATGAGGCGTACCCTCTTGTTCTTGACTTTAGTGCATCAAAAAAGTCATAT
>JAVWHI010000081.1:0-5875 GCA_036640155.1 Oscillospiraceae bacterium
ACGTTTCTAAATCACATTGACTTGCTAGCTTTTTAAATTCATATTCAATTATATTTTCCGCACCGTCTATTAACAGTCCAAAACGCTTAACGCCGAATTTTTTTATGTACTCATCCGGGTCTTTAGCTCCGTCCATATTAAGAGTTTTTGTGGTGATTCCTACCTCGGAAAAAAGGTTTATCGCACGCTGTGTCGCTGCTTGCCCTGCATTATCCGAATCATATGCAATGATAACTTGATTAGTATATTTTGAAATAAGTCTTGCTTGTTCGGGGGTCAACGCTGTTCCTAATGTTGCTACAACATTTTTAAAACCAGCAGAATAAACTGTAATTACGTCCATATAGCCTTCAGCTAAAATAATTTTATCTTTGATTTCGTTTTTTGCTAGATTAAGTGAAAATAAATTTCTGCTTTTTTTAAAAGCAACTGTGTCTGCTGTATTTAGATACTTCGGTTTTGAATCATCTAAAACTCTGCCACCAAAAGCAATAACGTTACCTCTTAAATCGATAATCGGAAACATTACTCGGTTTCTAAATGAATCATAATAGTTTTTGCTCTTTACACTTTTTGATACTAATGCTGCTTTATACATTTGCTCAGTAGTATACCCTTTTGATTTAAGATGGTTTATAAGCTTATCCCATGAGTCTGGTGCGTAACCTAACCCATAAGTTTTGATAATTTTGTCACTTATATTACGTTTTTTAAAATAATCATAACCCGGTTTTCCAACATCACTGTTTAAACAAGAATTAAAAAAACGTGCCGCTTCTTTATTCATTTCTAAAACAGTACTGCGAAGCTTAGATGTTTGGTCATCAACGCCATCAGGCACTGACATTCCTGCACGTCTCGCTAAAAACTCAACAGCTTCAGAATACCCAAGGTTTTCAATTCTCATTATAAAAGTTATTACATCTCCGCCTGCACCACAACCAAAACAAAAAAAGGATTGTGTGTCATTATAAACAACTAACGATGGCGTTTTTTCAGAGTGAAATGGGCAAATACACTTTGCATTTCTACCTGCATGTTTAACATTGACATAAGATGAAATTATATCCTCAATGTCGCAATTTGACACCAGCTGCGATATAAAACTCGATGGTATTTGCATAATTTCACCTTCCTTTTATAATGTAATCGAGAAGTTATCAGCATTTATGATATTTATTTGCACCATGGCTGTGGAATATAAAGTTCCATAAAAAACGATGTGGCATAATGGTCAGTCATACCAGCAATATAATCAAGTACTGCACGCTCTTTTCCCTGCTTTTCTATAATTGTATCATAAAAATCAGGAAGCTTTTGAATGTTCTTTAAAAAATATTCGTATAGTATCTTAACAATATCAATCGCTTTTGACTCTTCCGCTTTTGCAATAGAATTAGTGTATAAATACTCAAACATGAATTTTTTTAAACAATTATGTGCTTTTAAAACTTCATCAGACATTTTAATATCTGAATCGCTATTTTCAATTATTGAATGAATTATAGTTGAAATTCTAGAACTTTTACTCCTACCTAAAATGCATACTGCATCATATGGTAAATCATTTTCAGTTAAAACATTCCCACGAATTGCATCTTCTATATCATGATTTATGTATGCAATTTTATCCGAAATTCGCACCACTCGTCCTTCTAGAGTTTGAGCTTGACAAATCTGGTCACTATGGCACGCAATACCGTTTTTAACTTCATATGTTAAATTAAGCCCTTTTGACATATTCTCAAGATGGTCAACTACACGAACACTTTGAATATTATGTTTAAATCCCAGTGAGCAAACTTCATTGAGCGCTCTTTCACCTGCATGTCCAAAAGGGGTATGCCCTAAGTCGTGTCCCATTGCAATCGCCTCAGTTAAATCCTCATTTAATGAAAGCGCACGAGCGATTGTACGAGCTATTTGCCCTACCTCAAGCGTATGAGTTAAGCGTGTTCTATAATGGTCGCCTTGTGGTGAAAGAAAAACCTGTGTTTTATGTTTTAATCTTCTAAACGAATTACAATGGATAATTTTATCTCTATCACGTTGAAATTCAGTTCTAATGTCACATTTTGGTTGATCGGTTACCCTTCCTTTTGATTTTGCAGATAACTGTGCGTATGGACTTAACAACATCGCTTCTTGATTTTCCAATCTTTCTCTGACACAAATTGACTCTTTCATAAAATCACTTCCTATATTAATTATACAAAATCAGTGTCAATTAACCTTTATTTTTTTAAAAAAAATATTTATATTTTACATTGCGACATTTTTCGACCTAAAAACTATCAAATCCTTGTGAAATAGTGTCAATGCTCACACTATTCCCTGATAGTTCGATAAGTGCTTTTTGGAATTTTTTAAAAAAATCATACTTTATTCGCAAAGTAATTTTTACTGTTTCAGAAAAAACCGTTTCAATAACTTTTACATCAAAATCAGGTAAAATAAAGTTGATTTTACCATATAAAGGATATTCACATGTAATTGAAAAATCAACACTTTCAATCATATGCTCAATTTGAGCGCTATCAACAGCGATTTTACCGCAATGCGAATATGCCCTAACAAGTCCCCCACCGCCTAGCAATATTCCGCCAAAATATCGTGTAGCAACCACACATACATCAGTTAAGTTTTCTTTAACTAATACGCTTAGTAGTGGAAGTCCGGCAGTTCCTTGAGGCTCTCCATCGTCAGAATACCTATCAATGTTTTCATTTCTTATTCTGTATGCAAAAACGTTATGTGTTGCATCAAAATGTTGCTTTGAAATTTTTCCAACAAAATCATTAGCCTGTGCAATGTTCCCGACATGAGATATGCTAACAATAAAACGAGATTTATTTATAATAAACTCATCGCTTGAAAATCCTTTTATCGTATTATATGACATATTTTCTCCTAGTTTTTTATAAACAACTAATAGGCGATGCTAGCAAGCACCGCCTATCTTGATTGTTAATATAAAAATCATTACATACCGAAACGTTTTTTAAATCTATCTACACGTCCACCAGTGTCAACGAGCTTTTGCTTGCCAGTAAAGAATGGATGGCATTTTGAGCAGATTTCAACTTTTATATCGTCTTTTGTTGAGCGAGTTTCAATAACTTCGCCACAAGCACATTTAATCGTAGTTGCTTCATATTTAGGATGAATACCTTGTTTCATCAAATTCACCTCTTTCGATTAGATATCTTACGAGTACTAATTCTATCATAAAATCCTAGAAAAATCAAGTCTTTTTTAAAAAAAGATAAAATATTATTGTATATTATCGATATAACTATTAAAAACCTAGTATTTTTGTAAAATCATCTTTTAAAAGCTTTGATATTGCTTTTGAATTAGCCGCAGAATCAGATTTTGCTGTATAATATACCTTAATTTTAGGCTCAGTTCCTGATGGACGGATTATAACCTTTGCATCTTCTTCGAGTGCAAATTCTATAACATCTGATTTTGGCAAAACAGTTTCACTTGATTTGTTAGTTAGATAATCGGTACTTGTTTTTCTTAAATAGTCAGTAAATGAAACCACTTTTAAGTTAGCAATCTCAGACGGTGGATTATTACGAAGATTAGTCATTATCTCATTCATGCGTTCCATTCCAGTTTCGCCTTCACAAGTAAAGCTCTCTTGAGTGTGGTCATAATATCCATATTTCTTATAAATAAGATTTAATGCGTCTAGAATTGACATGCCATTAAGTCTATAATATGCGGCCATTTCACAGATAAGCATAGATGCTACGACACCATCTTTATCACGAACATACGTTCCAGATAAGTATCCATAACTTTCTTCAAAGCCAAAAATATATCTACCAGCTTCCCCTTTTTGCTCAAGATAATAAATCTGCTCACCTATAAACTTAAATCCTGTTAAAACATCAATCATAGTAACATTATACGCTTTTGCTATTTTAGCAGCTATTTCAGTAGTAACAATAGTTTTCACAGCAACTGGGTTTTGTGGCATAGTATTAAGTTTTGTTCTCTCACTGCAAATATATTCAAGCAAAAGCGCTCCAACTTCGTTGCCTGAAACTAGTACATATTGTCCATTTCTATTTGGAACTGCTATGCCTACTCTATCGCAATCAGGGTCAGTAGCTAATAGCAAATCAGGTTTTTCTTTTTCGCAAAGTTTTAATCCTAAATCTAGTGCTTGTGGAATTTCAGGGTTTGGAAATGGACAAGTCGGGAACATTCCATCAGGATTTTCTTGTTGTTCTACAACCAAAATGTTTTTAACGCCGATAGATTTTAATATTGCTCTAACTGGTTTGTTACCAGTTCCATTAAGGGGCGTATAAATAACTTTTAGTCCTGCTTTTTGCACAACATCATTATGAATAGCTTGCGCTTTTACATTAGCTAAATATTTGTCTTCTACGTCTTTTGAAATAAATTCGATTTCTCCATCATTGACGGCTGTTTCAAAATCTGCAAGCTTTATTCCGCCAAAAATATCAATTTGGTTGACTATATCAAGCACCTTGTCAGCAGCTACAGTAGTTAATTGACACCCATCAGGTCCATAAGCTTTATACCCATTGTATTTAGCAGGATTATGTGATGCTGTAACCATTATTCCTGCATCGCATTTTAACTCACGCACTGCAAATGAAAGACATGGCGTAGGCATAAGTTTAGAATAAATATAAACCTTTATTCCATTTCCGGCTAAAACTCGAGCTGCTTCTTTAGCAAAAACATCGGATTTTATACGACTGTCAAAACTAATTGCAACACTCGGTGAATCATTTTGAGAAAGTAAATATTCACTTAATCCTTGTGTGACTTTTCTTACAGTATAAATGTTAATCCTATTTGTACCGGCTCCAATAACGCCACGCAAACCACCGGTTCCAAACTCTAAATCACGGTAAAATCTGTCTTTAATTTCATCAACATCATTTTTAATAGCAGCTAATTCATCAGATAAATCTTTATCTTCTAACTCGTGCTTAGTCCAAATTTTGTAATTATCCATCTCAAACATATATGAGGTATATATTTAACTGCTATTTAAGTAGCAAATTTAAATATATTACCTACTTCACCACCTTAATAAATTTTTTAAAACAAGTTAATAAATTTTAATATATCGTGCTAGCCTTTATATTAACTGCGGTCATAATTTCACTTAAGCCTGTAAAATTTGATGAAATAATAGAAGTATTATCATTTTGCCTTGCTTTTTCAAGTAACTTTTGAACAACATCATTTAATGGCATTTCTGCTGGTATTGCCAGCTGTTCGCAAATTTTAGCCTTATTTTGTTCAATGTTTGCAATATCAATAAACAGTGCTGTATTATCACATTTGATGTTAACAAGCTCACCAAAGTATCCTTCTGCGTTAATTCCGGCATAAGCCGCAACGTTAACCACATTAAAAACAGGTACACCATTTGCAGATTCTTTTAGTTTTTGTATTAATTGGGTTAAAATTTCGCTTTTAGATACTGTCGCATTAATTGGATTCATATTGATTGTGTTTTTATCAGGAAAATGCAAACCTTTTAAGTTGATTTGCTTAAATCCAGCTGATGAAATTTCAGATACTAATGATGAAAGATAAGTTTGCGTATTTGTCATATATGGGTTGAGCCACGGTTTTCCACCGTTTTCAGGATTATTATCATACCAATTTATATTAGTAGTATTTTCAAACCCATATGTGTTTTCTCTGTCTGTACGTGGTGCAGTTTTATCCATAAGCGTGTATATTTGTGCAATAGGAGATAACCCGGCACTTTTTATTTTTTCAAGTAGTGGTGCTAATTCTATAGCGTCCGGTGAGATTGCGTTGAATTGTACTGCTAATTCTGCGACCGATTTATAATGGAGTAGTCCTT
>JAVWHI010000082.1:0-5870 GCA_036640155.1 Oscillospiraceae bacterium
GTTCCGCTTTCCGCAGAAGCACAGGCAGAGGCAAGATTTTTAATGCTTGCAGCTAACAACATTTTAAAGCCATCGGACGGACGCCCGGTTGCTGTTCCGACACAGGACATGGTTTTAGGTTCATATTATCTTACACTTTGTAAAGATGGAGATAAAGGCGAAGGAAAAATATTCCGTGATTCTAGTGAGGCTATGATGGCGTATGATGAAGGTATTATTACACTTCACGCTAAAATCAAAGTTAGAATGACTAAAACTGTCGGAGATAAAACAATATCTAAAATAATTGATACAACAATGGGCAGAATAATATTTAATCAGAATATTCCGCAGGACTTAGGATATGTAGATAGAACAAATAGAGACAATGAATTTCTTCTTGAAATTGATTTCTTAGTAAAGAAAAAACAACTTGGTGATATTGTAGATAGGTGTATAAGAACGCATGGCACTGCACGCACTGCTGATGTTCTAGACCAAATCAAGTCATTAGGATTTAAGTTTTCTACTAAGGGTGCTGTAACGGTTGCAGTTTGTGATGCTGTTATTCCGCCACAAAAAAAGGAACTGTTAGCTGAAGCTGAATCAACAATTGAGGAAATTACGGATCAGTTTAACATGGGACTTATTTCTAATGAAGAAAGATTAAAGCACGTTTTGGAAACCTGGTCACAAACAACTGATAAAGTTACTAAAGCACTGCAAGATAATCTTGACCAATATAACCCTATTTTCATGATGGCGGATTCTGGTGCGCGTGGTAGTATAAATCAGATAAGACAGTTAGCAGGTATGCGTGGTCTTATCGCAAATACTTCCGGTACAACAATTGAAGTTCCAATCAGAGCAAACTACCGTGAAGGTCTTAACATTTTGGAGTACTTCATTTCGTCACGTGGTGCGAGAAAAGGACTTGCTGATACAGCTCTTAGAACTGCTGACTCAGGTTACCTTACTCGTCGTTTGGTTGACGTTTCACAAGATGTTATTATTCGTCAAGATGATTGTAAAACTCATAATGGTATTGAAGTTTATTCAATAACAGAGGGAAAAGAACTAATCGAGCCAATGGAAGAAAGATTGCTAGGACGCTACTTAGTTGATGATGCAGTTGATCCAAAAACTGGTGAGGTTATTGTCACTACTGATAAACTTATTGACGTTGCTGATGCAAAGAAAATCATTGCAGCAGGAATTGAAAAAATTACTATACGTTCAATGCTTACTTGTGAATGCAAGCAGGGTGTTTGTACTAAGTGTTATGGCGCTAACCTTGCCTCCGGTAAACCGGTTGCAATTGGTGAAGCGGTTGGAGTTATTGCTGCTCAGTCAATTGGTGAGCCGGGTACTCAGCTTACAATGCGTACTTTCCATACAGGTGGTATTGCAAACGCAGAAGATATCACACAGGGTCTACCAAGAGTTGAAGAACTGTTTGAAGGAAGAAAACCGAAAAATGCGGCTATTCTAACAGAAATCACCGGTAAAGTTCGTATGGAAGACATTAAACGTACTCATAATATCATTGTCACATCTGAAGATGGAGACGAAAAGATATATCCTATACCATACGGTTTCAGAATGAAAGTTCGTGAAGGCGACACAGTAACAAAGGGTGATTCACTAACCGAAGGCTCGATAAATCCACATGATATTCTTGCAATTTTAGGCGACCAAGAAGTTCAAAACTACTTGATTGCTGAAGTTCAAAAAGCCTATAGAGTTCAAGGTGTTGACATTAACGACAAGCACATCGAAGTTATTGTACGACAGATGTTGCGTAAAGTACGTCTTAATGAGGCTGGTAGCACAGATCTTCTTCCTGGAGTTTTGTGTGATAGAGCTGAAGTTAGATATCAAAACCGTAACATACAAAAACGTATTGATGCAGGAGAAAAAGACTTGCATTTGGGTGAGTACACTTCAGTTTTATTGGGTATTACAAAAGCTTCACTTGCAACTGACAGTTTCTTGTCTGCTGCTTCTTTCCAAGAAACGACAAGAGTTTTAACCGAAGCTGCAATTAAAGGCAAGGTTGACCCACTATTAGGACTTAAAGAAAATGTTATTATCGGTAAGCTTATACCTGCTGGTACTGGAATGAAATGCTACACTGACGTCGGTATTGTTCAAACAAGACAGCCGGTTGAAACAGTTAGTGAAACTGAGTATCTAGAAGAAGATGAAGAATTACCGGAAGAAATTCGTCAGTAACGCTAAAAAGCTAAAAAAACAACAGTTTTGTAGCACTGTAATTTATGAATTTCAAATTTAACTAAATTTACTATTGACAAATAGGGTATAAAAGTGTTAAAGTATATTAGTTAGCGTATGCTATTTTAGGGAGCTTATTAATTTAAGCTCCCAAATATAGATATTTTAAGATTAAGGAGGTGCGATATGCCAACTTTTAACCAGCTTGTAAGAAAAGGTCGTAAAAGCATTGCAAAAAAATCAACTGCTCCGGCACTACAAAAGGGCTTTAACTCATTAACTAAAGAAATAACTGACGTTAGTGCGCCACAAAAACGTGGAGTTTGTACAACAGTAAGAACTATGACACCAAAAAAACCAAACTCAGCGCTTAGAAAAGTAGCCAGAGTTCGTTTAACAAACGGCCATGAAGTAACAGCTTATATCCCCGGTGTAGGCCATAATCTTCAAGAACATAGCGTTGTGCTTATCCGTGGCGGACGTATTAAAGACTTACCTGGTGTTCGTTATCACATAGTTCGTGGTACACTTGATACTCAAGGCGTGAACAACAGAAATCAGTCCCGTTCAAAATACGGAACTAAGCGTCCAAAAGCTGGTGCGTCAAAGTAGTAGTTTTCTGATTATTGTTAGCCCTTGTAGAATGGCTTTATTTATATAAAGACTCCTCTGCACTGGCAAACGGAAGATTTATTTACTTTCGAGTACCTATGATATCATTATATGAAGGAGGGAAGCAAAGTGCCAAGAAGAGGTAATATTGCTAAGCGTGATGTTTTGCCGGATCCACTATATAAAACAAAACAAGTCACTCGTCTTGTTAATAGCATTATGTTAGACGGTAAGAAGGGTGTTGCACAAAAAATTGTTTATGGTGCATTTGGAATAGTAGAACAAAAGTCAGGAAAAGATCCTGTTGAGGCTTTTGAACAAGCTATGGAAAACATTATGCCTGTATTAGAAGTAAAAGCACGCCGTGTTGGTGGTGCAACTTATCAAGTGCCTATGGAGGTTCGTGCCGAAAGACGTCAAACTTTAGGTTTACGTTGGTTGACAACATATGCTCGCGCACGTGGTGAAAGAACAATGCAAGAAAGACTAGCAGGCGAAATTCTAGATGCTATGAACGGCAGCGGTGCAGCTTGCAAAAAACGTGAAGATACTCATAAAATGGCTGAAGCTAACAAAGCTTTTGCTCATTACAGATGGTAATAAGCAAGTTTTTAATACTTGTTTATTCCACCTACGTTTTATAAGGAGGATATTATGCCAAGAAAGGTTTCTTTGGAACTTACACGTAATATTGGTATAATGGCTCACATTGACGCTGGAAAAACCACAACAACTGAGCGTATTTTGTATTATACAGGAATTAACCACAAAATAGGTGAAACACATGATGGTGCAGCAACAATGGACTGGATGGCACAAGAGCAAGAAAGAGGTATTACTATTACCTCTGCTGCAACTACGGCATTCTGGAAAGGCCATAGAATTAATATTATAGATACCCCAGGTCACGTTGACTTCACAGTTGAAGTTGAACGTTCATTAAGGGTTCTTGACGGTTCTGTAACTGTTTTCTGTGCAAAAGGTGGCGTTGAGCCACAATCAGAGACAGTATGGCGTCAAGCAGATAAATATCATGTACCAAGAATGGCTTATGTCAACAAAATGGATATTATGGGCGCTGATTTTTATAATGTTGTCGATATGATGCACACAAGACTTCATTGTAATGCAGTTCCGATACAATTACCAATCGGCTCTGAAGAAAATTTTAGGGGCGTTGTTGACCTAATAGAAATGAAAGCATATTGCTATTATGATGATTTAGGAACTGATATCCGTGAGGAAGAAATTCCTGCTGATATGCTTGAAAAAGCAAAAGAATATCATGCAAACATGATAGAAGCTACTGCTGAACAAGACGAAGAGCTTATGATGAAATATCTTGATGGAGAGGAATTAACTATTTCTGAAATCAAAAGCGGTATTCGTAAAGGAACAATTGCTAATACAATGGTTCCTGTTGTTTGCGGAACTTCATACAAAAATAAAGGTGTTCAAAAACTTCTTGACGCTGTAATTGATTTTATGCCGTCACCAGTTGATGTTGACCATATTACCGGAATTAATCCTGAAACAGAAGAAGAAGTTATACGTCCATCTTCTGACAGCGAGCCTTTTGCAGCTTTAGCATTTAAAATTGCAACAGACCCATTTGTTGGAAAACTATGTTTCTTTAGAGTTTATTCAGGAACTCTTGATACCGGAAGTGGAGTTTTAAACTCAACTAAAGATAAACCTGAAAGAATCGGTCGTATTCTTCAAATGCACGCAAATGCACGAGTTGATATTGACACGGTTTATGCAGGCGATATTGCAGCAGCAGTAGGATTAAAAAACACTACAACCGGAGACACTTTATGTGATCCTAAGTTCCCGGTTATTCTTGAATCTATGGTTTTCCCAGAACCTGTTATCAGCTTGGCAATCGAGCCGAAAACAAAAGTAGGTCAAGAAAAAATGGGAATAGGGCTTGCTAAACTTTCCGAAGAGGATCCAACTTTTAGGACTTATACAAATGAAGAAACTGGTCAAACTATCATTGCAGGAATGGGCGAATTGCATCTTGAAATTATAGTTGATAGACTACTTCGTGAATTTAAAGTCGAGGCTAACGTTGGAGCACCGCAAGTTTCTTATAAAGAGACAATTAGAAAAACTGCAAATGTTGACAACAAATATTCACGTCAATCAGGTGGTAAAGGACAATATGGCCACGTTAAAATTATCGTTGAGCCAAATGAATCCGGTAAGGGTTACGAATTTATCAATAAAGTTGTCGGTGGAGCTATTCCAAAAGAATATATTCCTGCTATTGATGCTGGTATTAAAGGCGCAATGCAGACTGGTGTTCTTGCTGGATATCAAGTTGTAGACGTTAAAGTAACTCTTTATGATGGATCATATCATGAAGTTGACTCATCTGAAATGGCGTTTAAGATTGCTGGTTCTATGGCTTTTAAAGAGGCGATGAGAAAAGCAGACCCTGTTATTCTTGAACCAATTATGAAAGTAGTAGTAATTGTTCCTGATGAATACATGGGCGATGTTATAGGCGACTTAAACTCTCGTCGTGGTCAAATCCAAGGTATGGACTCAAGACCTGGCGCGCAACAAATCAACGCATTTGTTCCACTTTCAGAGATGTTTGGCTATTCAAACGACTTGCGTTCTAAATCGCAAGGCCGTGGACAGTATTCAATGGAGCCTAGTCATTACATTGAAGTTCCAAAATCCATTGCTGAGAAAATTATGTCCGCAAGAGCAAAAAAAGATTAATTTAATTGTTTTTTTGCAAAACACTTGAATTTTAACCGAATTGTTGTTAAAATATAAATAATAAAATCTTTATAGATAATTTAAGGAGGAAAATCCAATGGCAAAAGCTAAATTCGAAAGAAATAAACCACACGTAAACATTGGAACTATCGGTCACGTTGACCATGGTAAAACAACCTTAACTGCTGCTATCACTAAAGCATTAAGCTTAAAAGGTTATGCAGAGTACAGAGCATATGATAAAATAGACGGCGCTCCTGAAGAGAAGGCACGTGGTATCACAATTAACACTTCGCACGTTGAATACC
>JAVWHI010000083.1:0-3416 GCA_036640155.1 Oscillospiraceae bacterium
ACAATGCCAGTAGCTAACGACGTTGTAGAAGAAAAAAGATTATAAATAATAAGTATAATAGTAGGTGTAAAAAAGAGTAACTGTTTCCATGGTGCCATCATTTTTTTATTACGGTTTGTCAAAGCTAGGAAATAGTAAGCGGTTAAAGCAACGAAAGAGCACCAACCTATAGAGCTAAGTTTATGCCAAAACATAGCGTCTACCTCGTTTGAAGCGGCGAAGAAAAAAGCGTTGCAAAATGACCAGCATGACAAGCTATAAAGAGTAGCGGCGGCGGAGCCATTTAAAATGCTTTTTCTTTCAACAGTAAGCATTCTAGAAGCACCTATAAAAAACGACGTGCAAATAATAATAGAAATAGCAGACAATAAATTCATGTCTTTTCTCCTAAGTAAAGTGATACAGGTCGTACCTGCAAAAGTGGGCATATAATATAAGTTTATTGTAACACAAGAAAGAAAAATTTTCAACTAAAATAAGGAAGAGAAGTTGTATTTAGCAGATAATAAGTAAATTTTTCTAGGTATAATAGGAGTAAATTCACTTGTTATAAAAAATTCAAATTATTTTGGCAAAAAATATTGACAGTCAGATATATTTATGGTATCATAATATACGTTGTGAATTGACACAATACGGAGGGGTGTCCGAGCGGTTTATGGAGCTGGTCTTGAAAACCAGTGATTCCGAGAGGAACCGTGGGTTCGAATCCCACCCTCTCCGCCAATATCAAGTTAGCACTATTTAGTTAGCACAATAAGGATTGGGTTTTATTTTTACTGGATTCGAATGGAACAGTGTAAAAAAACATGCCTGTGACATGTTTTTCCTGTGACTGGCTTTTTCGCAAAAAAGCGAATCCCACCCTCTCCGCCAATTAATGCGTAGTAAAAATTATTCTGTTAACACAATAAGGATTGGGTTTTATTTTTACCGGATTCGAATGGAACAGTGTAAAAAAACATGCCTGTGACATGTTTTTCCTGCGACTGGCTTTTTCGCAAAAAAGCGAATCCCACCCTTAATGCGTAGCAAAAATTACTAAGTTAATAGTATGCACTAATGTCACTATGGAGAAGTACTCAAGTTGGTGACGAGGCGCCCCTGCTAAGGGCGTAGGTCGGGTAACCGGCGCGAGAGTTCGAGTCTCTCCTTCTCCGCCAAAATTAAACCCAGTCCATTTTTGGACTGGGTTTTGTTTTACGAGGATTAGAATTAGTGTTCGTGTAAACAAACGCAAGACACAATTGGAATGTATGGTACGAATTAGCGTTCCTGTGAACAAACAAATACATCATAAAATATATTGATATAAACCCACATAAATGGGAGGAGAACTGTTTTTATCATGTACAAAATAGGTAAATGGTGCAATAAACCGGTCATAGATTTTTTAATTGTAGGGCTAGGAAATCCCGATAAAAAATACGAAAATACACGTCATAACGCTGGGTTTATGGTTATAGATAAGCTAGCACAAGACACAGGTTGTAATATAACTCAAAAGAAATTCTTATCGCTCATTGGAGAATGCAGTATAAACGGTTGTCGGTGTATATTAATGAAACCACAAACATATATGAATAATAGTGGAGAAGCTGTACATGCGGCAATGAATTTTTATAAAATTGACATTAAACATGTTATAGTGATTTATGATGATATTTCACTAGAGCCTTCATTTTTACGTATTCGTCGTAAGGGAACGCACGGGGGACATAATGGTATAAAAAGTATATTGGAACATTGCGGTGATGAAAACTTTCCACGAGTTAAAATAGGTGTTGGCAAAAAACCACACCCTGATTATGATTTAGCAGACTGGGTTTTATCGGTTTTAAAAAAAGATGAACTAACACAGGTAGATAAGGCGGCTAAAGACGCTGTTTGTGCGATAAAACTAATTTTAAATGATGAAATTGACACAGCAATGAACATGTTTAATTAAAATTATACAAAACGTATATACTATTTAAAATTATACCTACGCAAAGCGAAATGGGAGATACAAGTTCTGAATAAATTCAGAACTTAAATATTATTTTATATGTCCGTGCGAAATTGACCTAAAGGACAAACCGCACATGGACAATTTTTACTCTTATCATTTCTCTGCTTTGCGATGTAAGGGTAATTGCTTATTTAATATGTGCTTAGCAAAGCGACGAAATGGAGTAAAAATATGAAACTATATCAGCATCTTTGTAATATGTTACCACAATTTGAAGAAATGCTGAGCAACATTAATAACAACACCTCGCCAACATTAATTGTTGGCTTATCTGACGTACACAAGGCACATTTTATTTTCAGTACAGCGATGGAAACGCAAAAAAAAGTTTTGGTATTAACTCGTGACGAACAAACAGCACGACGTTTTGTGGAAGACATTAACGCAATGAATGGTAAGGAAATAGCGTATGTTTATCCGGCACGTGACTTTACTTTTAGACAAGTTGAAAGCGTATCACGAGAATATGAACAGATTCGTTTAGGTGTACTTTCCAGGCTGCAAAACAACGAGTGCGAGGTTGTTGTGTGCAGTATAGAGGCGGCTTTGCAGTTGACTTTACCGCCAACGTATTTAAAAGCACGTACTTTTACTATTAATAAAAACAAGGATTATGATGTAGCGACATTAATGGAAATGCTACTTAAATGTGGTTATACAAGAAAGCCACAAGTTGAGGGAGTGGCACAATTTTCACTTCGTGGTGGAATTTTGGACGTGTATGCACCAAACCAGGATAAGCCGGTGCGAATAGAGTTTTGGGATAGGCAAATAGATACGATGGCGTATTTTGATATAACTTCACAAAGAAGAACTGATAACGTTTCTTCAATTAAGATAACACCGGCAACGGAAGTTTTATTTGATAATCTTGACACATTAAAACAAAAACTGCAAAGTTTATTAGTAAAGACAAAGTCGTTAAAAGCAGCGGAAAATATAAAGTCTGATATAGCAAGAATTGAAGCGGAATACGAGTTAAATTCGCTTGATAAATATCTACCGCTTGCGTACGAACAAAGTGCAACAATTTTCGATTATTTTTCTGATGAATGTATATTTGTAAGCGAGTACGCCTCTATAAAAGAACAAAGCAAGTCGTTTTTATGGCAACATCACGAGGACATAAAGATATTATTTGAAGAAGGCGAACTCACAAAAGGACTCGATAAATACTGTGAGGAGTTTTCATATGTACAATCCAAGATAGCCCAATCTAATGCGGTTTATCTTGATACATTTGCACGCACAAATGCGGACGTTTTATATAAATCCTTAATAAGCATTAACCCGATTCAGACGTCCGGGTGGGGTGGCGAATTAAAACTTTTGCGTGAGGACATTACGCCTATGCTTGAAAATGGGTACTGTGTAGCGATACTAGCAGGTACTCAAAAGGCGGCAA
>JAVWHI010000083.1:3426-5869 GCA_036640155.1 Oscillospiraceae bacterium
CTCGCTGAAGACCTAAAAAAGTCAGGAATTAACGCCGAATATGTAAAAGACTTAAAGCAGATAACATTGCGACGAGTATATGTTTTAGCAGGCAGTTTAAGTCAAGGATTTGAGTATCCGCAGATAAAGTTTGCACTAATAACTACAGGCAGGGCAGCAAGTACAAAAGCACGCAAGGATAAGCACAAAAAAGGCAAAGAGATTCGTGGCACAACGGACTTAGTAAAAGGCGACTTAGTTGTGCATGTGTCGAATGTAATAGGAGTTTTTGACACAATTACAAAACTTGATTTGCAGGGCGTTGAAAAAGACTATATAAAACTGCGATATGCAGGCTCAGATATACTTTATGTTCCGGTTACACAGCTTGATTTGGTTTCTAAATATATAGGACCAAAAGAGGAAGGAAAGACGAAGTTAAATAAGCTTAATTCTTCCGAGTGGCAAAAAACAAGACAGCGTGTAAAGTCAGCAGTAGCAGACATGGCGGACGAACTAATACTGCTATATGCTAAACGAATGGAAGCAAAAGGGTTTAAGTTTAGTGAGGACACAGAATGGCAACGTGAGTTTGAAGAGCGGTTTGAGTTTACTGAAACTGATGACCAATTAAAATGTGTGCGTGAGATAAAAAAGGATATGGAGCAGCAAGCTCCGATGGATAGAATTTTGTGTGGCGATGTTGGCTTTGGCAAAACCGAAGTAGCAATGAGGGCAGCATTTAAGTGCGTTATGGACTCAAAGCAGTGTGCAATTTTGTGTCCTACCACGATACTAGCATGGCAACATTATCAGTCATTCACTAAGCGGTTTGCAGGATTTCCAATCAACATTGAACTACTTTCACGTTTTCGCACGCCAAAACAGCAACAGCAAATAATTAGGAAGTTAAAGTCCGGTGAAGTTGATATTATAATTGGAACGCATAGGCTAGTTCAAAACGATATAGGCTTTAAAGATTTAGGCCTAGCTGTAGTTGATGAAGAACAACGTTTTGGGGTAGCGCATAAAGAAAAGTTCAAGGAAATGTTTACAAATGTAGATATGTTGACGCTTTCTGCAACGCCGATACCACGAACTCTTAATATGGCAATGTCAGGCATACGTGATATGTCAACAATCGAGGAAGCACCACAAGATAGACACCCTGTACAGACTTATGTTATGGAATATGATATGGCAGTTATAGCCGATGCAATAAACCGTGAGATTCGGCGTGGTGGTCAAGTATATTACATTTATAATAAAATAGAGACTATTGAACTTTGTGTCTCAAGAATACTAACAGCAGTTCCAAATGCAAGAGTAGCGTTTGCACATGGAAGAATGTCCGAAGAAGAGATGTCGGGCATTTGGAAAAAACTAATAGAAAAAGAGATAGACGTTTTAGTATGTACAACAATAATTGAGACAGGGGTCGACGTAGCGAATTGCAACACGCTTATAATTGAAGATGCAGACCATATGGGTTTATCACAGCTATATCAACTTCGTGGTAGGGTAGGGCGTTCAAACAGGCGTGCTTTTGCGTATTTTACGTTTAAAAGAGGAAAAGTTTTAACTGAAATAGCAAGTAAGCGACTTTCGGCAATACGTGAGTTTACAAAATTTGGCTCTGGATTTAGAATAGCTATGCGTGACTTAGAAATCCGTGGAGCAGGTAGTATATTAGGGGCTAAGCAACATGGGCATATGGAGGCTGTAGGATATGATATGTATTTACGGTTATTATCTGAAGCTATTAGTGACAAAAAGGGCGAATGCAAACCGACAAAGACGTTTGAGTGTTTAATTGACGTTCGAGTTTCAGCGCACATACCGGAAAGTTATATTGATGACCTCACACAGCGAATCGATGTTTACAAAAGAATAGCGGCGATTAGTAATAGTGATGACGCTATGGATGTTATAGACGAACTTATCGACCGTTTTGGTGAGCCACCACGAGCTGTTAAGAGTTTAGTAGACGTTGCACTTTTGCGTAATTCTTTAGCTAGTTTCGGATTTTGTGAAATTAACCAGCGAAACGACAATTTGCTACTTTATCCGGAAAAACTCAACATGGATATATCCAGTAAAATTGTAGCAGGAATAAAAGGAAGAGCGTTAGTGAGTGCAGGGGCAAAGCCTTATATTTCGGTAAAGATGAAAAAATCCGAGACTGCTGTTGAAACTTTGCAAGAGATAGTGAATGTACTCAAGAGTGAGTAGGAAAATGATAAAATTATTTTTTAAAAGTCGAAAAAAGGGTTGATTTTTTAAATTAGGTATAGTATAATATTAGAGCAATACGCACGTTTGGTTAAATTATAGCACGGTGCCGACAAATGTTGGTCGCTATAAATCACCATTCGGAGGAAAATAAACCAAATAATAGGAGGAACTACAATGGGAGTAGTATCAATGAAGCAACTTCTTGAAGCAGGTGTTCATTTTGGTCACC
>JAVWHI010000084.1:0-1930 GCA_036640155.1 Oscillospiraceae bacterium
ATCACCGCTGTGCCATTTGATGGCTTTTCTTGATGAACTATAAACTGAACTTTTCCGCCGGGATTAGTGAATTTAATGGCATTTGAAATTATATTAATAAGCACTTGCTGCAACTTCATTGCATCGCCTATATACTCGTCTTGCGTGAAACTTGTAATAATTGAATCAAATTCAACTCCCTTTTCACTTGCCTGTGCGTAACAAATACTGTTAATGCCATTTATAAACTCTTCAAATGGTAAGTTTTCTTGCCTAATAAGCACCTTGCCACTCTCAATTCTAGACATATCAAGTATATCGTTTATTAAAGAGAGCAAAAACCTCGCTGAAAGTCCGACTTTTGAAAGATATGTCGAAACCTGCTCAGGGTCGTTAACGCAACCGGCAGCTAGCGTTGACATTCCAATAATTGTATTCATTGGCGTTCTTATTTCGTGGCTCATTCTTGATAAAAACTCGGACTTAGCTGCATTTGCCTGCTGTGCTGCTAAAAGTGCGTCCTTTAGTGCTTCATTTTTGCGATTTTCCTCATTGTAGATTTTTGTAATATCGCTTCTTGTGACAATGATTTTCTTACTCCTCTTATCTAGATATGAAAATTGAAGTTTCTTTCTGCTAATTGTCCCATCAGGCTCTTTTACACTACAATATGTCGTGAATAAATTGCTGTTTTCAAGCTGTTTGAATAGGTTTTGATAAGACATATCATAAATGTTTTTTTCTATGTCCTCTTCCACTAAGAATTTTTTGGCATACTGTACAACTTCATCTTCATATGAACTAACATGAAATGGTGGTAAAGGCGTTGTACCACTTGTTTTAGCAAAAATAGTGTAATTATTAGTTACTGCATCTAAAAGTGCAAGATAATCATAATCCATATTTACAACTGTATCAACTAATGCACGTGCTATCTTTTTCTGGTCTATATCCAAACCATAAATGTACGCTTCCACCTCATCAGTCTGTGGATTTAAAAACATGTCAACCTCAATTTGCACCCAGAATCTCTTTTCATTATCAAAAGTTACATATGACTCTTGCATAACACTGGTTTTTCCTGCCCTGAAAGCCGCTATTAAACTTTCACGGTTGAACACTTTCTTGTAAGTTTCAAGTTCTTGCGGATATACGTGCGTTTCATACTCACATTTGAAAAAATAATCTACTGTTCCTTCTTTTTGAAAAGTTGTTACACGTGGTATATCGGTTAAGCCATCAGTACAAGTGTTTTTCGTTAAATTGAGCTTGAAAGAGCCAATTACATCTTGATTATGTACTTTACGCCACTGTATTTCTTCATTGTAGCGTTCTTCTAGTCGCACTCGTTCTGTGATATCTATTGCAGTTCCCACTGCTTTTATTGGCACATTGTTTTCGTCAAACATATTAGTATACGCAGTTTCATACCACCACCAGTCACTTTGGTCCTCATTCCACCAACGTCCTACGCTCTTAGCTGATTTTTCACCGTTGTAGATTTTTTCCATCATCTCGTTATAAGCCGCCATATCGTCATCATGCAAAGCTCTTCCATGCACTGAAAATACTTCTTTTATATTTTCAATTGTTTTTATCTTATCGAAAATCTTTATATGCGATGCATTATTTAGCGAATAAATTGCTTTAGTCTTAATGTCCAACATCCAAAGTGTAACTCCGCATTGATATGCTGCTTGAGCATACGCTTCTTGAAGCTTTTTCATTTCTTCTGACTTATTATTCTCACTCATATTAGTTCTCCTTATTGCACCTACACACAACCGTTATTTTTTTTGCATTTGACCATATATTGAGACATTTTTACGTCCATTACATTTTGCATTGTATAAAGCTTTATCTGCATTTTTATAAAGTCTTTCAAATGAATTTGCAAAGTCCGTGGAAAATGCAATTCCTACCGAACAGGTGATTGAAGTCGCTTTTCCAT
>JAVWHI010000084.1:1940-5866 GCA_036640155.1 Oscillospiraceae bacterium
CTTATGTTTGACAAAGCCGCACAAAACTCATCAGCTTTTTCTATAAGCGCCTCGCTTGATGATAAGTCACTAATAAAAACTGCAAATTCGTCTCCGCCCATTCGTGCCACTATATCTCGACTTCTAAACATCAAGCTAAGTTTTCTAGCAACTGCACAAATCGCTTTATCGCCATAATCATGACCGCATGTATCATTAATGTTTTTAAAATTATCAATATCAATCATTATCATTGCACATACTTTATGCGTTGCTTGAATTGACTTTATTATCATCTCTTCAGCACTCATTCTATTTAATAGCCCTGTCATTAAGTCTATCTTGAGTTGCTGTGACATTGTGTTATATTCCTTTACCATTTGCTTAAACCGAAAGTTTGATTCTAACACGTTTTTTACACGACGTGTCACAACTTCAGGAATAAATGGCTTCACTATGTAGTCATTAGCACCTAATGAAAACGTTATTACTTGCTGTTTTGCACTATCGTCCGCTGTAATCATGATAACTGGTATCTCATCAAAAACAGTTACGTTTTTCTTGTACTGCAAAAATTCTTTCCCGTCCATAACCGGCATCATTATATCAAGAAGTATTAAGTCAATCTTATGTTTATTGTCTTCCATTATCTTAATTGCTTCTTGACCATTTTCTGCTTCTAAAAATAAGAACTAGTCTTTTAATATGTTCTTTAAAACCACTCTGTTGATTTTATCGTCATCTACAATTAAAACAGTATGCGTTTTTTGCGTTGATATCAACCACGACTGCATGTATTTTTGAAGTTCAATATCTACTTCTCTTCGCAACGTAATATCCGTTAGCTCTCCAATTATAACGTGCTTGTTCCCGACCATTGTAGCGTAACGCAACTTACTGTGAATCCATAATGGTGTTTCTGCTTTTCTTAACCTTAGATATTCACATTCGGAGTCCCCTTTTGTTCTTACGCATATTCTAAACGCATTTAATAAATCTGTACGATATTCTTCGTCAATTAAATTAGTCGTGTCTTGTCCCTTTATCTGCATTTCATCATGACCTAAAAGTGCGTAATAAGCTGAATTAACCCTGATGATCTCAATTCGGTCATTTACAAACTCATATATTGCCGCCGGCTGTAACGTCGTACCAAATAACTCTTTAAAGTCGTGATTTAAAGAAAATAAATCGTCATAACTGTAATTGTCAAACTTTTTATCCAGTACCTCCGGCAAGTCTTCGTCCGGTCTTAGACACATCTTTTCATATTCTTCTATCGGCATAGGTTTTGCATAATAATACCCTTGTACATAATCGCACCCTACACTTCTTAAAAAGTCTACTTGCTCTAGCGTTTCTGCTCCCTCTGCTATAACCGGTATATTAAGCCACTTTGCCATTCTTATTACAGATGCAACTATGTTTTCACCTCTACCCGGTACATCAGTTTTAGATAAAAAACGCATGTCAATCTTTAATATGTCTATAACTATGTCCTTTAAAAG
This sequence comes from Oscillospiraceae bacterium, assembly GCA_036640155.1. Taxonomy (GTDB): domain Bacteria; phylum Bacillota; class Clostridia; order Oscillospirales; family Ruminococcaceae; genus JAVWHI01. The sequence continues at coordinate 3,428 of JAVWHI010000084.1, forward strand.
CGATAGTGATGAATACCCACTTCCAAAATCGTCCATCATTACCGTGAATCCACTACTTTGAAGTTTATTTATTACATTTTTCATCGCCGTTGGGTTATCTGTATACGCACTTTCTGTTAATTCTAAATTAAGTAACGACGGTTGTACATCATAACGCTTTATAAGTTCTAACAAGGTTTCCACTAAATTAGGATTGTAAATGTTTACTCGTGATACATTAACTGAAAGTGGATATGGCTTTATCCCCTGCTTTTTCCACTTATCTATACACTTACACGCTTGCTCCCAAACATAGTAATCTAGTTTTGTGATAAAACCATTTCGTTCAAATACAGGTATAAATTCACCCGGGGATAACATTCCTTTTGTGGGATGCGTCCACCGTACAAGTGCTTCTGCTCCACAAGGTAAATTAGTGTGAATGTTATACTGCGGCTGCAAGTAAATGTGAAATTGCCCACTTTCAAGTGCATAATTCATATCGTTAGTTATCTCTTGTTCCTTTGAAATTGATATGCTCATGCTCTGCTCATAATATGCAAAAAAGTCAACGTAATTTCCTTTACAAGTCTTTGCCGCTAACGTCGCACGGTTGTACATTTCTTCTACTGGTATCGTTCGGTCATCAATAACATAAATGCCAATTGATGGAACTATATCATAGTTTGGATTGTAGTGTGCAAGCGTTTTTTTCGATTCACGCACTATAGTATCAAGAAGTTCATGGTCATATGGTATGCAAAATCCAACAATATCCGAGCCAATTCTTCCATAAGTTGCAAGTTCGCACTTTAGTGCATCTGCTTCCATGTGCTTTGCAATGTAAATTAGCAATCGGTCGCCTTCTTTAGTTCCAAAAAACGAATTTATAAGCTGAAATCTGTCAACATCAAATCGCATAAAAGCAAATGTTAAATCAGGATGCTCGTCTATCATCTCACGTGTTACTTCAAAAAATTTATTCTTGTTGTAAATGCCAGTTAGTGCATCATATTGCGAAAGATACTTTAACTCTTTTAATGCCGAAAGTTGACTGCGGTCTATAGCATTTTTTAGGCGGAACATAATAATTTCAGGATTATATGGCTTTGAAACAAAATCCCACGCACCTAATTGTAACGCCTTAATTTCACTGTCATTACCTGAGTTTTCCGTCGTAACTACTATAGGAAGGTTTGTGCAATTTTCGTATGACTTAATCGCCTGTAAAAATTCATACCCAGTCATTACCGGCATGACTAAATCAAGTAAAACAGCACTTACATCGTCGCCTTTTTCACTAAGTAAGTCTAGTGCCTCTTTGCCGTCACACGCCTCTAATACTGCATACTTCTCTGACAAAATATTAGTTAGTATCATTCTATTAACGGCATTATCGTCCACAACGAGAATAGTTTTTACTATATTCATATTATTGCCCCCCCCGTAAATTTTGAACAAATTTTGCGGTTGGTTTATGGCTTTGTTTAGTCATTATTTTATGCTTGTTCATCGCCTTTATCCTCCTTGACCTCACTTAAGAAGTGCTTTACACAAAATCAGTGATTACTCGATGACATTCATTTTTTCAGTTTTTTGCGATATCCAATGTAGTTACCGTTTTTAAGCCTTGCATCTGTCGGTTTTGTAGCATCTTTTGGGATTGCCCAACTCCTCGATAATTGAGTAGCACCCGGGATTCTACCTTGTGCGGCAAGAGCATAAACCCTTCTCGTACTTATTCCCCACTCTTTCGCTGCTTGAGCTGCTGAAATATATTTTTCCACACAAATCACCCTTTTCTCGACAATATTCATATATATTCATTATACGCACCCTATGGAATAATGTCAATAGTTTTTAAGTAAAAATTTACAAAATTAGCGGATGAATATGTAAATTTTAATGCATATCTATCAAGTACATGCCCTGTATTCAAATAAATGTAAAGTGCTTTTTTACACATTTTAACACACATATCTATTTTACTATTTTCTTAAAAAATTATGCTTGACAATATGGTTTTACCATGTTATAATTCTACCTATCGTTAGGTAAGTTTTAAGTGAGATGGAGGATAAATATGAGCGAAACTAACACAAAACAAAAAATATTTGAAACTATGTACCAATTAATTGCTAAAAAAGGTTACGACAAAACGTCGACTGCTCAAATTGCTGATATTATTGGAATAAAAAAGTCTTCGATTTACTACTACTTTAAGTCAAAAGAAGACATTTTCCTACAAATTGCTATAGGTCTTTATAAGCCGGACTACTATAAACGTTTCACGCTACTAAGTAATTCTATTAGCGCCGAAAGTTACAAGGAAAATCTTATTTTAGCCGGTGAGGAGTACATTGATTCTTACTTTGAAAACCCCGAACTTCGTAAAGTCATAGCAGAAATTGACATACAAACTACACGTATTCCGGCTTTAATGGAGTTTGTTAAAAAAAG
>JAVWHI010000085.1:0-5814 GCA_036640155.1 Oscillospiraceae bacterium
TATAGTGTCATATTGGGATAAAAGCCTCTTTGCTTGTCGCTTAGCACGGTCACGATCACCGATACTTAGCATAATAAACTCTTCAACTTGTTCTGCCGTGTATCCTTTAGTTACAAGCTCTGCACGACAGATAAATCGCAGTCCTACCGTGGAAGAAAGAATATCAAGTTCAGTACCATGTAAAGAAAAGTCAGCGAGTGCAAGTGCAGTTTTTTCATTTCTTTCCAACATATCCTGCAAATCTCCAAGCGATATCATTCCAAGCCACGATAACTGTTCGATATAGCTTTGTGGGTCAATATCGCTTATTTCGGCACCGCAGATGGAGGCAAGTGCGTTTAAAAACTCACGCATTTTCTTGTTAGATAGGACATATTCTTTAAGGGACACCATATCAATACCAATGTCTTGTGCTTGATTATTAGCAATTTGTTCACGCACATCATGAGCGTACTTTGCCATACTTTTTTTTATGTGAGTAAACTGCTCGTCAGCTACTTCAAGAAGCCCAGCTACTCTTGAAAATTCACGTACGATATTTCTAGGAACACCAAATTCACTTTTATAGCCTAGGTCGTGATTAATGGACGACCAAGTGTGTTGTAAAGAAGAACGAATTTGAATTTCAAATTTTTTACCGCAGATTTCATCTGGATACTCCCCGCCAAATGGCAAAGAACAGATATAGTGAAGTGAAAGATAACCAAAAGCATCCGGACGAAGTTGCGCACGCTTATCCACCGAATTTTCCCAGTCTATATCAAACATTTTTTCAATATGTACTGCGATTTCATCCACGTCATCACAGAAAAACGAAACAACTCTAGCACCTAGTATATCGGTAATTTCGGATAAATCTTTGTATTTATCTCCTTTAATTTCGAGTTTCCCTACTAGACTTTGCTCTTCTTTAACACGGTGTTCGACTGCTAGAACTTCCATGTGGTTTTCTTTAATCATCTGTCTTAGTTTGGAGTCAACCACATTTCCTAGTGTAATAAAATTCGGCTTTTCTTTCTGGTATTCTTCTATAATCATTCTGCTTTTTAAATTCATTGTAAGTCCTCCGTTACTTTTTAATTAAATTATTGTTTTTTGAGCATTTTTTAAAATTTCTTCTGGGTCACTACCTAGAATATCTAGGTTTTCGGCTTTTATAGATACGACTTCATTAATCGAGAACATGTTTTGAAAAAGAGCCTTAACATATAAAAAACCAAAATCATTGTCGCCTATTGTTCCGCCGGCAGTGGTTACATAGGTAAGTTTAGCACATTTACATAGACCCTTTGGCACGCCCTTATTTGTATAGCAAAAAGTGATGTTATTAACTGCGACAGCCTCAAGATATATTTTTAAAGTAGCTGGAAATGATAAATCCCAGTACGGTGCTGCTATTACAAGCTCGTCAGCCTCGGCAAACTGTTTTGCATACCGAAAGTCAGGTGAAGAAAAATCGCCCGATTTAATTGCCTCTTCTCGCACTTGCAGGTGCAAATTATTTAGTGGCATAATATTTTCTTTTTCTAAGTTTATTTGTGTAATTGTCCCGGCTTTTGTTTCTAGCACCGCTTGTGCTAATCTTTTTGTTCTAGACTCAGGTCTTACACAGGCGTTAATAAAAAGTATCTGTTTCATAAAGTGTTCACTTTCTTGGATTTTGTTATTAAGAGCGGTGTAATCCACACTATAAACCGTAAATCATGGGTCATAAGCATGGTTTTACACGATTTGTAGTGTGAATTACACCTTGCACAAAAATAGATACTTTAAAGATCAGTTTCGTGCTTTCTTCTTTTTACAATAAATACCGCAACCAAAGCGGTAGCAAGAATAACTAATGAGCCTCCGACAATAACAACAAGAATAGGTGTACTTAAAACACTAGCGGAGGTTTTTGCGTTTGACTTTATTAGCATTATGTTAAGAGGTGCGTCTAAAATAGCTGAAAGATAATCGCCATTTTGTAGCCACTGGTTTATTAAATAAGGTTCTTCACTTTCGACTGTGACTGATTCAAGTAGCCACCCTTTGTCGGTTGGATTACCGGTTGACCCCATTTTTATACGGACTTCTTTTAGTTTACCTATATCACGTTGACCGGAAATGAAAAACGAAGTTTCTGTGTCTCGATTAAATACATTATTTACATTACCATTATTACCGTCAATTGTCAGCCAATCACTTTCACCATTTGAGCCTACTAGTTGCAGGTGAACGATTTCATCTGTTTGTGCAGCAGTGCTGTTTCCAGTTTTTATCTTAACTGAATAGCTTGTCTCGTAAGAAACTTCGGGGAGTTTATCGTATTGTCTACCTTCAATAACAAGGTATGGATTAAGTGCTACCTTGGCGTTTTCCGGGTGAGCTAATTCGGCAGTTAAAACGCATGGATATCCGTTTTGTGCAAGCAGGACTTTTTTAAGAGAATATTTTGCTCCATCAATCTCAAGGTAGTCAACTGCCCACGTGTTATCGTCTTTGCCCGACTGATAGTACGCAAGCTCGACTTTTGCTATTTTCCCAACGTCTCGCTCTTTAATGATAAAGGATAGTCGGTCATCAGCTTGTAAACGGTCAGTTTTTCTCGCCGTTTTGCTTGCAGTGTCGTCGCTAACTTTCCAAAATGCTGTTTCACCTTTATCGCCATAAAGTTTTAGATAGACGTCGCCATTTGTTGAAGAATCCTCTTCATTTAATGTGTGTATGTTTATTAAATAAGTCCTTGTGTCATTTGACAAGGCAAAAGCGTTAAAAGGTAATGATATTAACAACATGGTGAAAATAAGCACTATGCACGATAGTTTCTTCAATTTAACACACCTCCGTTTCAGTTGTTAGAGTAATAACAAGATATTCTCTACTATAACGAAGCAAATAGGACAAAATGCAGACAATTGCTATGAAAGCAAGATTTATATACATCATTAAAAACCAATTATTTGCTACGATAAATTTCCTCTAAATAACCCACAACAAATTCCGCCCATGGATATTGTGACATAAATTCACCCGAATATTCGTTAATCGTCGTGGAGTTTCGCTCGATAAAATGGTAATAGTCGCAGTCTAGGAGCGTAACGTCAACTGCTAAACTATTGTACTTTTTAACAATTACCGCCTCAGCACCAATTGTATTTAGCGTATGAAGAAGTGATGAAATAATTTTTTGAAGATAGTTTTGCTGTCTTTTATCATACTCTTCGTCTTCAAAAAGTGCGGCTGCAATTTCTTTAACCGTGCAAGAAGCACCACGACGATAAACTAAGTATGCAAGTATTTCTTTTGCTTTTGTTCGCTCAAAGTGAATAAGTTCTCCAGACGGAGTAAACACATCAAAGTTACCCAGACTTTTTACTTTTAAAAGAGTAGTACGCTGTGAGGGTATAGGGTGGCGAAGATTAGCAAGTTCTATTTCGATTTTTTCGGCAGTCACCGGTTTCATAATGTAGCCACTTACGTGCATTGCTAAGGCATCAGCTGTATATTCATCAAATCCGGTTACAAAAATTATATTGATATTCGGCCACATGCTTTTTAGTTTTTTTGCAAGTTCAAGACCTGTCATTCCGGGCATTTGAATGTCAATAAAAGCAATGTCACAAGGGGTATTTGCAGCAAAGACTAACAATTTAGATAGCTTTGTAAAACTATAAATCTTAGCATCAGGACAAGCTTCACCTAGTGCCTGAGTAAGCATTTCTAGTGCTAAAACTTCATCATCAGCAGCTAATATTTTCATATCGGTCTCTCCTTTGGAATTTGAATGGTTACTTTTGTTCCTTTTCCTTTTTCACTTTTAATAGTAAGTGTACCGTGACAAAGACTTTTTAAACGATTTCGTACGTTTTCAATGCCAACATGTACTCTTTCGTCCGCTCCGACCTCGTCAGGGTTAAAGCCGACACCGTCGTCAATTACGCAAATCTCGAAAAAGTCAGGTAACTCTCTGGTGGAAACGATAACGGTGCCTCTTTCTTCTTTCATTCCAACACCGTGCTTGACAGCGTTTTCCACAAGGGGTTGTACTGATAAAACCGGTAAGCGAAACGCTGTTGCTTGAATGTCAAATTCAAATTTTAACGCTTCTCCAAAACGCAGCTGTTCAAGTTCGGCATAGGTTTTAAGGTGATTAAACTCCTGCTCAAATGGAATTGGTGTTTTTTGCTTTAGTGAATTCATATTTTCTCGCATATATTCAGAAAAAGTGATAATAGTCTTTTTTGCAAGCACCGGGTCTTTTATACAAAGCTGTGCCATTGACACAAGAGTGTTGTGAAGAAAATGCGGCTGGATTTGTGAGAGCATAATAGCAGACTGCATCTGGTCAATTTCTCTTTCTTTTTCATAATACTTATCCCGCTGGTCACTAACAATAACAAAGAGCATTGCAATAGCAGAAACAGTAGAGGCAAGCAGTGCAAAGTAGATACCATAAAAGAAAAGCTGTAACACTAATGCGACGATAGGTAAACAAATATAAATTGCAAAAGCAACTCGCTCTTTAACAGAAAGACGGTTGCGACACTTAAAGATAAGCAAAAAGCTTAAAAGCAGTGAGGCAATGGCAAACATCTGTGACAGCCAAAACAGTGGGCCACGGTGATACATGCTGTATTCATCGATAGAATAAATCATACCATTAAACTGTGAGATAATAAGTACTAGCACGGATAGACCAAAAACCACTTTAACCATAGTCTTCCATACAGTAAATTCGTTTTTGTTTTTGCCGCAAACAATGTGAAAAATATACATAGATAAAATAAAAGAAAGTAGATAACCAAAAAAATACTCACTAAAATTGGCGGCTCTAACAATTAAACTTCCTAAAATGTCTATCTTTCCTTTACTAAGTAGACCTGAAATGTTAGCCCATAAATCCACTGCAAGGCAAAGAAAAATAGCAATAAAATAGTTTCTTGTTTTCTTTTCAATTTTTGTACCCACCAGTAAAACAACAACAGCAATCAGGCAAAAGAGCGCACTCCAGCCTTCCAACGCAATATTTGTATTTTTCAACACCTCTGTCACAGTAGCAGCTCCTTAAGAAACGTTATTTTCTTTATTATAACAAAAATTTATGACAACATATAGACAAACTATGCAAATAAAATAATTTTTGAAAAATTTTTGTCTATGTGTTGTCGTGATTTCCTTTTATAATTAAGTAAACAGGTGCTTGTGGGGTGGTAGCTATCATAAAAAAAGCGAAAAAACTGTCACTTGATACTACTTTAAGAGGTTTTTTTATTAAATAAGCACAAAAAAGCACAAAAAAACAATTTTATATCACAAAAAAACAAACGGGCAAAATTCTTAAAAAAAGAAATTTGTCCTTATGTTGTCATGCTTGTCGATTTATAATGAGAAGATGGGAAATCTAGTTAAAAATATTTTAACATTTACGGAGAACTACAATATGTTTAATGAAATATGCAGCATGTGCTTAAAATGCAAGAACGCCCGATGTGTAAATAATTGTCCTGTAAGAACGCCAATTCCCGATATTATCTCGCTTGTTGAAGCAGGGGATATTGAAACAGCAGCATTAAAGCTTTTTTTAAATAATCCACTTTCAGCTGTTTGTTCTGTTGTGTGTCCGCATGAGAGCAACTGTTGTGGAAGCTGTGTTCGTGGGATTAAGGGCGAGAGTGTACCATTTTATAAAATTGAGCAGCAGGTTTCAAGGGAGTTTTTAGATAACTTTAAAGTTCCTGATATCGTGAAAAACAATCATAAAGTTGCGATAATCGGAGCAGGTCCTGCTGGAATTACAGCAAGCATTTTACTGTCTTTAAAAGGCTTTAGAGT
>JAVWHI010000086.1:0-292 GCA_036640155.1 Oscillospiraceae bacterium
ACCGGAACGCATACACTGAATAGTGTCAGTTCCAATAACAGGGTAAATAGCATTACTCTCACCTAAGTCAATGTATGGTAATTGTGCTGTGCGAGATGATAAAGCCTCTAGTGAAATGTTCACACCCGGAGCAATTGCACCGCCTAGTAACGAGCCGTCAGCGGCTAAAACAGTAAACTTTGTAGCAGTACCTAAATCAAGAATAATACAAGGGTGAGGGTATTTATTTAAAGCACAAACAGCACCGCAAACAAGGTCAGCACCTAACATAGCAGGGTTATCAATTTTAATG
>JAVWHI010000086.1:302-5750 GCA_036640155.1 Oscillospiraceae bacterium
AAACCGTCAAAACTTTGCAACCAAAAAGCTTACCTATAGCACGTTTTAGTGCCATCAATAACGGTGGAACAACGCTTGAAATTATAGCTCCGTCAAAAACATTTATACTTATGTTATGATATTTTAAAATTTGGCTGATTTCGATTGCATACTGGTCTTCCATTTTTGTTTTATCTGTAGAAATACGTGAAACAAGCTTAAGAGTGTCACCTTCATAACATCCTAAGACAATATTTGTATTTCCAACGTCTACAGCAAGTACCATAATGTCCTCTTTTCAAATAATCAATTAATTTTATCTACAATATTATACACCGTTTATTAAGTAAAAGCAAGCAAAAACCGCTAAAAGTGACAGTGGTGGGGTAATATTTTTTTATACAATACATTCTACGCTACTTACGCCCATTTTATCTTTTTTTATAATGATTTGCTTATCAATTTGTTCTTTTAATTCCGACACATGAGAAATTATTCCAACCAAGCGATTACCCTGTGCTATATTTGAAAGTGCCTTAATAGCTTGACTTAGTGCGTCTTCTGATAAAGAGCCAAACCCCTCATCGACAAACATAGTGTCAAGCTGAATGCCACCGGCACAAGATTGAACTTCATCTGAAAGCCCAAGAGCGAGTGATAAAGATGCCATGAAAGACTCACCGCCTGAAAGCGTTTTGACACTTCTTTGCGAGCCATTGTGGTGGTCAATAACATCAAGCTCTAGTCCACTTTGAGAGCGTTGGTTATCCGATTTAGTGCATCTTATAAGCTCATATTGCCCGTTTGACATTACCATAAAACGTGTATTAGCTCTTCTAATAATACGGTCGAAATAGTTCATTTGTATGTATGTTTCAAGCATAACTTTGTCTTTACCGCTTAATGAGGCGTTGACAGTGTTAGAAAGCGTTCGCATCCACGTGTATTTTTGCGTAACAGACTTGCTTTGTGTGAGCTTGTTTTTAATGTTATCAAGTGCTAACATGTTAGCAGTTAGGCGTGCATTAATTTTTTCTTTTTGATTTTCAAGGTCTGATTTTTGAAGTAGGAGTGCATCAGAAAGCTTTGTAAGCACAAGAAGTGGCTTGCATATTACGCCATCAAGCTGTTTAGTAAGCGTTACAATAGAGGCTTTGTTATTTTGTATGAGTTTTTGGCAAACGTCAAAATCAGTTTTAGCAAGTAAAATTTTCCCTTCTATTTCGGACTTTTCTTTTGATAAATTATCTATATTGTCTAACGCCGCCTGTTTACTATCAAACGCTAATTTTTCCTTCAAAGAGTGAATTTGAGTGTTAAGTGATTCGGTTTTTTCATCGTTTACTGCTATTTTTTCAAGAATTTGCTGTAAAAAATCCCGACCTTTTTTGGTTCGCTCTTCAAGCTCGGTAACACTTTTTTCAAGTAATATTTTTTTTGCTAGCTTTTCACTGATGTCCGTTAGAGAGGCCTCAAGGTCAATTTTACTGTTATTAAACTTAGTGAGTTTTTGGTTTATTTCAGAGTCCAAACTTTCGGGAGTAGCGTTATTTATAATTCTTTTAGCGCTACTTACTAAATTATTTTGTGCAATTTCTAATTTACCTTTTATTTTAGCGGCTTCGCTACTAATGTCATTTGCATTTTTAAGTGCATTAGCAGTCTCAAGTTTAAATTTTTGTAGTTGCAATTGAGTGACAACTTCAGAAGTTATTGTAGCAGGAAAAGGGTGAACTTTAGAGCCACAAACAGGGCAAGCCTCACCGCTTACTAAATCAGCCGCTAAAATACCAGCCTGCTCGTTTAAAAAAGCGGTTTCTTTTTCCAAGCAAATTTTGCTTTTTTCATTTGACAACTCTAATGCTAAGACTAGCTGCTCTTGTAAAGATATGAGACTGGTTTTTAGCGATTGCACTGTGGCGGTTTGTTCTTGTAGTTGCGTTAATTTTTCTATAGCGGTAGCTGTTTCTTTTATGCTATTTTCGCATATTACTTTTTGCGTATTTATGTTTTGAAGTGCTTCAAGTTCCTCTTTTTCTTTTGCATATTCTTTTGATAGTAAGTCTAATTTTTCTTTTGCAGCAGACTTTGTTTTTAAACATGCAGTAGCACTTTTTGTAGCTTCTTTTTGCAATAACGTTAGCTTATCTAAAAATTCATATTGTTTTAACTGTTCTGTGCAACCACCAATTTTAAGTGCAAGCTCATTAATATATGGCGATTGCAAGTTACATTCGTCGCAAATTTTTCTTAAATCATCTAGTATAGGGACGTTGTTTTGCACTATAGTTTGTGCATCTTGCATTTGTTCTTTTGCCTTTTCATAACTTTGTGACTTTCCAATTTCATTATTAAGAGTATCAAGTTTATGTGAAATATCAGTAAGTGAGGTGACTATATTAGATAGGTCAGTTTTATCTTTATCAATAAGTTGTGCTATAATATCAGCTGTACGCTCGGTGCCGGACTGTGTAGTGTCTTGCGAAGAAGATAAAAACTCACCACAAAGTGGATTTTCCTCTTCACACACAATACCGCTTATGTACTGCGCTATACTTTTATTGATATCATCGTATTCTTGTTTTAATGTTGCAGTTTCGGATTTAATTTTATCCTGGAGAGTGAGGTAGCGTTTTGTATTAAATATTTCTCTGAAAATTTTACTACGCTCTTCGGTTTTTGCTAAAAGAAGTTCACGAAAGTCACCTTGTGAAATCATGGCAATTTGAGAAAACTGATAGCGGTCAACGCCTATTAGTTGAGTTACAGTAGCAGTAACTTCTTTGGTTTTTGTTATTACTTTCCCATCAGGAAACGTCAATACGGCGTCAGCTTTTTCAGGAGTGAAACCACTCCCTTTCTTAGCAGGACGCATATATTCCGGACTTCTTAATATATTATATTTTTCGCCTTTATATAAAAAATCCATTTCTACAAATGTTTTAACGCTGTCTTTTGCATACTTGCTCCTAAGTGAATCTACGCTGCGGATTTTACCGCTAGGCTCACCAAAAAGAGCAAACGTTATAGCATCGAATATTGTAGTTTTTCCGGCACCTGTGTCGCCGGTAATCAAGTACAATCCACTGTCGCCAAAAACTGAAAAGTCGATTATAGTCTTGTCGGCATACGGACCTAGCGCCGATATCGTAATTTTAACAGGTTTCATTAGTTATCTCTGCTCCAAATATCATCTATTGTTTTTTTTACGTATTTTTTTTGCTCTTTGCTCATTTCACTGTTGTTTTGTAAAAAATAAAACTCACTAAACATTTCAAATGGCGTTTTATTTTGAGGAGAATTAGTGTTATCTATTGTGTTGTTTTTTCTAGTGCGAGTATTGTCGTAGTCAAGTTTCATGACATTAGGGTAAATCGAACGCAGTTTGCTAATTGCATCAATGATGTCTTCTTCGTCAGTTAAAGTTATGTGAATATAATCATCAAGCACTGTGTTTTTGTAATTATCTAACAAAGTTAGTGTATTATAGCTACCCTTAATCTCTCGCATTTCATGTAATGGTACAAGCTTGACTTTGTCGATTTCCACATCGTTTTTTTCAAAAAGAGAAATTATATTGACGTATTTTTGGTATTTAGCCTCTGAAAAAGAATACTTTATTGGTGAGCCACAGTAGCAAATCTTTTCATTAGTAACATTTTGCGGATTGTGCAAATGCCCCAGAGCAACGTAATCAAACCCATCAAAAACAGTAGCGTCAACATTGTTTGCACCACCGACATTCGTGTCCTCAGAATCGCAGGTGATTGCACCGGTAACAAACTGATGTGCTACTAAAATGTTACGCTTTGTGTAGTCGACATTAGCGGCGTTAATAATCGTACGAATGGCATCAGTAGTCGATAAAATCTCACTATCAGGAAAAAAGTTTTTCACAGTTGCCGGCTTTACAAAGGGGAGTAGGTATACGTTTAGCAAACCAAATTCATCATTAAGCTCGACTTTTTTCATAGTACCGTCAAAAACTGGTGCAATGTAAATTTGCTCTTTGCTCATAATTTGACTGCAAAAAGAAAGTCGCTCCGGGGAATCGTGGTTTCCGGCAATAATAAACGTCTTAACATTTATCTGCGATAGGCAAGTAAGAAACGTATCAAAAAGAGTGACAGCATCAGCACTCGGTACAGGTTTATCGTAAATATCGCCCGAAATAAGTACAGACTCGGTAGAGTTTTTCTTAATAATATCAAGCACCTCGAGCAAAATATGCATTTGGTCTGCTAGCATTGACATTTCATTAACTTTTTTGCCTAAATGCAAATCTGATATATGTAATAACTTCATAATGGAGTTTTTCTCCACTCACCTCTACTTAAATTATTGAATTATTCTTGTAAATATTATAGCATAAGCGTAGCGCCCATATAATTTGCGTTGTGCGGCTTTTGCGTAGCAAAATTTCGCACCGCATTTTAAATTATAATGTCTACTTGTAGATATTATACTATATTTTTAGCAAGATAGCAAACAATAATGTCTGTTAATGATTATTTTACAAAGGTTTTATATGATATTAGTTTAAAACACTTGCTTTTTATTAATAATAATGTTAGAATAAAAAAAGAATATAAGGAGGTGTAAAACCGATGGCATATTGTATCAGTGACGATTGTATTAATTGCGGTGCTTGCGAGGCTGAATGTCCAGTATCTGCAATTCAAAGTGGCGAGGGCAAATACGTTATCGACGCATCAGTTTGTATCGATTGTGGTGCTTGCGAAGGCGTTTGTCCAGTTTCTGCTCCAAAACAAGCAGATTAATTTTGCAAAAAAACATGAAAAAATCGCTCTCGTTTTATACGAGGGCGACTTTTTTGTGCCTTTACGGGTCTTACATATTTTCAAGCTCTTTTTTCTTCATGTGAAGTGTGTCTCGTGCTTGGTTTATTTGCGCTGTATATGTGTTAAAATATTCAACGTCTTTTTCATCGGCATCTTTTTGCTCAAGAATAGCAAGCACTAATGCAGACTGTGAACGTGAACGCTTAGCCTCAATTACTTCAATTTCTTTGGTCAATTCTTTGATTTCTTTCTTGAGTTGCATCTTTTTAAACATACATATCTACCTCAACTTTAAATTATTTTTTTTCACTGTCCTTTTTTAGAAAAACTAACTGCACTACCCATAATATTACTATCGGTATAATAAGAAGCATAATTAATAAAAAAGGGTTGGATAAAAGCGGTGAAATAAACGACAATAACGTGATTTTTTTCTTTACTACACCAATGACATTTTGTGCAGGCACAGGATAATCGTCCTCTTTATTGTTTGCAAGCCCTTGTGTGATAAATTCTCCACTGTCTTCAATTCTAACTATTTGGTGAGTGTTTGGCATTCCTAATATTGACGGGTCCTGCGAATAAAAAGAAATAACATCGCCGGGTTTTAAGTCAGAGGGAGTAACTTTTTTGACTAAAATGTAGTCGCCAACATTGTACATAGGCT
>JAVWHI010000087.1:0-5625 GCA_036640155.1 Oscillospiraceae bacterium
GTATTGTGATTGAAGTTTTTTAATTATTTCGGGATTTTTTAAAACCCACTCCTCTGTACACACTCCGAATGGCATACCGTTTGCCATCAAATTTGTTCCTGTTGCGCCGTCTAACAATAACGGCTTGAGGTAGGGATGGGGCAATTCCATAGTCATTTTTTTCGCCATTCTAATGACGAAATTCTCCTTATAATTTATTTAGGCTTTTTTTGTGCAAGCCTATAAGCACTTTTTTATTACATTGCATTTATTACATTGCAGATGGAGCATCAATTTTTAACATTGTTAGGACATTTTTTAAAACTGTTTTTACACAATCGCATAAAACAAGTCTTGCTGCTGATAAATTTTCGTCGTCGCACTTAACTCTACAATTATTGTAGAATTTGTGAAAATACGTTGCAAGTTCTACTGCATAACGTGTAATTCTTGCAGGGTCATAATTTTTAGCAGATTCTGCAATCTCATTTGGAAGTGAAGAAAGATATCTAATTAACTCAATTTCGTCAGAAGAATTAAGCAGTTTAAGCTCACATTCATCAGCTGATTTTAATGTAATACCATCTTTTTTAAGATTATTAATAATGCTGCAAATTCTTGCATGTGCATATTGAACGTAGTAAACCGGATTTTGTGAGGATTGTTCTACTGCTAAATCTAAATCAAAATCAAGATGCGAACTAGCTTCTCTTAAATTAAAAAAGAATCTTGCAGCATCAATCGGAATTTCTTCTAATAAGTCTATTAAAGTTATTGATTTTCCTGTTCGCTTGCTAACTTTAACAGTTTCACCATTTCTAATAAGTTTAACTAGCTGCATTAAAACTATATCTAACCTTTGTGGGTCAATTCCTAGTGCTTGCATTGCACCTTTTAGTCTTGCAACATGTCCGTGGTGGTCAGCACCCCAAATGTTTATAACTTTATCAAATCCTCGTACAACAAACTTATTATAGTGATATGCAATGTCTGCTGCAAAGTAAGTCGCAAATCCATTAGCACGAATCAAAACATCGTCTTTTTCAGCACCAAATTGCGTTGCTTTATACCATATTGCACCGTCTTTTTCATAAGTAAAACCGTTGTCCGTCAACATGCCTACTACTTTTTCAACTAGTTTATCAGCATATAAATTGCTCTCATTAAACCACACATCGTAATCAATACGGTATTTTTTCAAATCGTTTTTTAAATTATTTATGTTTAATGGTAAGGCATATGAAACGAGTGCATCCTTACGTTTTTTTTCGTCGCAATTTACAAATTCATCACCAAATTTATCTGCAAAATTTTTCGCATGTACTTTTATATCTTCACCTTGGTATGCATCTTGTGGAAATTCTACATTTTCTTCGCCTAAATAAAGTTGAAGATATCTTTTTTCAAGGGAAATCGCAAACTTTTCTATCTGATTACCGGCATCATTTATATAAAACTCCCGAGTTACATCGTATCCTGCCCAATCAAGCACTGACGCTAAACAGTCTCCAATTGCACCGCCACGAGCGTTACCTATGTGCATAGGACCGGTTGGATTAGCTGAAACAAATTCAACCATTACCTTTTTGTTTTTACCATAATCAAGACGTCCATAACTATCTTTCTTGTTACTAATATCGGTTAAAACATCGCTAAACCAAACATTGCTAATGAAAAAGTTCATGAAACCAGGTCCTGCAATTTCACATTTATCAAAGTATGTGTTTTCTAAACTTAGATTATCTTTTATTATTTGTGCTATATTTCGTGGTGCTAATTTAAATACCTTTGCACTTACCATCGCAACGTTAGACGAGAAATCTCCATTTTTTTTGTCAGATGGAATTTCAACGTTAAAAGTAGGAATTTCCTGCACCGGCAACAGTTTTTGTTCAATTGCTTTTTTAATCGCACTGCTAATTATTAAATTCAATTGTTCTGTAGTCTCTTTTATGGGGTTTATCATTACTTTTTTCTACCTTCCTTTTTTATAAAAATCAATCTCTTGTAACATTTATATACACTTCATTTTCACTAACTTCACTTGAGTTAATATCAAGATCGTACGAAAAATAAACATCTCCGCCTTCATCGTTAAGGGTGTTTGTAATTGACTTTGTATATGTTCCTATTTGTACTTGTCCTGCAATCGTATCATAATAACCAATGTTTCTCATGCCTTGTTGAGCTACTAAATGAGAACGCATAGCGCCATTACGAATTAGTGTAACCTTTTCATTGCCTTCGATTTTTAAAATCGTATTACAGCCCTCAAAACCAGTGGTTTCACTTTCTTTATATGATAAAAAATAGCTATCGTTTTTTTTATACATATTTCCTAATGTGAAAAGTTCAGTTGTACTTTTTTCACCGTCAATCACTTGAATACCTTTGATTTTGATTAAAACTTCTTTTTTCATTTTTTTAAATTATGCTCCTTTTAGTAGAGTTCAATATCGATTTTTTTTACGTCAAGATGCGAGCCTAGTTGTAATGGCTCACCTAAAATAATACATGCACTGTTAGAAAATGAATCGGTGCTGTCACTAACAAAAAACGAAATTTTTCCTGAATCAACATTAGAAGTCAACATGCTTTTTTCTACTAAAATTTCTTTTGCATAACGTGCAGCCTCTTGACCACTGTCAATTAGTACAACTTTGTCGCCCATTATATCTTTTATGATTGTGCTTATAATAGGGTAGTGCGTGCAACCTAAAATAAGCGTATCAATTGAAAGCTCTTTTAATTTACTTAAATACTGCTCGGCAACAAGGTGAGTGACTTCATTATTTTTATCTGTAAATCCATTTTCAACTAAAGGAACAAATAAAGGACACGATACTCCAAAAATTTGCAAATCACTATTAAGTGCCATCAGTGCTTTTTCATAAGCACAACTTTTTATTGTTGCTTGAGTTCCAATAACTCCAATTCTACCGTTTTTTGTTGTTTTTATTGCACGTGAAACAGCAGGAGCTAAAACCCCGGTATATTGCGCCTCAATGTTACAAACTACGTCTTCACTAATTATTGCACTTGCAGTATTACAAGCGGCAATTATCATCTTAACATCATGCTTTAACAAAAAATTTATATCTTGTTTTGCATATTTTTTTATCGTTTCATTACTCCTAGTTCCATATGGAACTCTTCCAGTATCACCAAAATAGATTATATCTTCATGTGGCAGAATCTTTTTCATTTCTCGCACAGTGGTTAAGCCGCCAAGACCTGAATCAAAAATGCCAATTGCTCTTTTATCCATATATCCTCCGCATTAGTTATTTTCCATCGCTAAGTCAATTAATGCATCTATAAGTTGCGAATAAGGAAGCCCTGTTTCTGCCCACATTTTAGGGTACATACTTATTTGTGTAAACCCAGGAATTGTATTGATTTCATTGAGTATTACCTCATCATCTTTAGTTACAAAAAAATCTACTCTAGATAGTCCACTACAACCCATAACTTTATATGCCTGCACAGCAGTATCTCTAACTTTTTGCAGTGTAAGCTCTGAAAGTCTTGCAGGAATAATTGTTTTACTTTCATTTTTTATGTATTTAGCTTCATAATCATAAAAATCATTGCATGGCATTATTTCACCTGGTATAGAGGCTTTAGGACTGTCGTTTCCTAAAACAGCGCACTCAATTTCAGCTCCCGACAATGTTTCTTCTACTATTATTTTTTTATCATGTGTAAATGCTAAGTCAATAGCGTTAATTAAGTCTTCTTTGTTTTTGGCTTTTGTAATACCTACTGACGAGCCTGCATTTGCAGGTTTTACAAACATTGGGTACGAAAAAGTTTGCTCTAGTTTTTTAATGAAATACTCGCTATTAACTAAGTAATCACTTTTTAATATAGCGACCCATTTTGCGTTTTTAATATTTTCAGAAGTTAATCTGGTATGAGTAATATCTTTATCCATGCACATTGCTGATGAAATTAAATCACATCCAACAAATGGGATTTTACTTAATTGTAATAGCCCTTGAATCGTTCCATCTTCACCATTTTTACCATGTAAAATTGGAAACACACAATCTAATCGTAAATTCCTATAACTGTCGTTTTCAAGAACTATTAAGCCATGATGTGCCGGATTAGAACTAATAATACATTCAGAATTTGCTTGATCAATCCACGTATTATCAGCAATCTTTTCATTATCACCGGTGTATAAATACATCTCACCTGTTTTTTTAATACCAATTACATGTATATCATATCGCTCAACATTGATGTTTTTTAAAACTGAACAAGCAGATAGTAAAGAAACTTCATATTCACTTGAATTTCCGCCAAAAATAATACCCAAGCTGATTTTGTCCATAAAATAGCCGACCTTTCAAAAAGTAGAATTGTTTTATTCACAATAAATGATACCATAAATCATGCAGTTATGCAATAAAATATAAGTATATTTGTTAATTTTATATTTTAAAATTCATTAAACACTTATTGATATAAATATACACACATTTTTCATATTTCTTTTGCATTTTCTTATGGTAAATATAGCATAAATGTGTTATAATAATAAAATAAAATTACCTTTAAGTATATTAGTTTTGCTTTTTTATGTACCGAGGTGAATGCGTTCTTACAATAAAAAAGTCTAACAATACTTTAATTTATTAAGGAGAAGATATTTTGAACGATAACTTTACAAGAAACGAACTTAGCAAAGGCGTTTTTTTTAATAGTATAATTGATAACAGATTTAAAACTAATCGTATCTCTGTCAACTTTATTGTACCATTAGATAAAAAATATGTTACGATTAATGCACTTATTCCTTTTATACTTAGAAAGGGAAGTAGAAAGTTACCTGATTTTACAGCATTCAGTGCAGCACTTGAAAATCTTTATGGTGCATCTGCTGACTGTGACATTATGAAATTAGGTGATAATCAAGTTCTAACGCTTTCAATTAGTAGTATCGATGATAAATTTACTTTTGAAAAAAACGATGACTTAATTCAAAACCTTTCAAATATTATAGCAGATATGACACTAGACCCGGTTATTATAAATGACGGTTTCGATGAAAAAGAAGTTGAACTTGAAAAAAATGCGTTGATTGACACAATTGAAGCTGAAATAAACGAAAAGCGTATTTATGCTTTAAATAACACAGTAAAGCTAATGTGTGAAAACGAGCCGTACGGTATACCAAAATATGGCTATAAAGAAGACGTCGGCACAATTAACAGTATAAGCGCATATAATGCTTATATGCGTCTAATTAAAACTGCACGAATTGAAATTATGTTTACCGGATGTGGCGACTATGAAAAAACATATTCGGTGTTTTTAGAGCGATTTAAAAATATAGACCGTCTTCAAATTAATGATTCAATCACGTCAACACATAAGTTTTCAGGAAGCATTAAAACTAAAAATGAACTGATGTCAGTCACTCAATCAAAAATGGTTATTGGCTTTTCTAGTGATATAAAAGAGAAAGAAAATATGCTAGCTGCTGCTCGTCTAATGGTTTGCGTTTTAGGTGGCACTCCTACCTCTAAGCTCTTTTTAAATGTTCGTGAAAGACTTAGTTTGTGCTACTATTGTGCAGCAAGATTCGATAAATATAAAGGCATTCTCTTAATTTATTGCGGAGTTGAAAAAGAG
>JAVWHI010000088.1:0-4752 GCA_036640155.1 Oscillospiraceae bacterium
TCAAACGCCTTTTTATCAGCCACTAAATTCGTACCGAAAAACGATAAAACGTCACTTTGAAATGTGTCGCCGGTTGCGATAATCGGGTCAAGTTTTTCGACATATAAAAACGAAACCGGTTTTTCTTGAAGTTGTTTTTTAATCGAGTTAAGTTGGGTAGTAAACTCATCAATTGAGGCTTTACCTGTAGTGGTAGCCTCAATGTTACCGCTCATAATGGAAATGATGTTAGTATAAATAAGTTTAAGTTCGTCAATAGTTTTCGGCACAGGAACAACCACAACTTTAATTTTAACTTCAGCAAGTTTTTGCATTTGAGAAGAGGGTATAGGAGTGTTTGTAAAAACTATTTCAGGAGCAAGCTCGCCGATTTTTTCAAAGTCAGGCTTTACGCCTGAGCCTATGGTAGGTTTGTCTCTTTTGAATTTGGACAGGTAGAGGATAACGCAATAAGCTGCTCGGAGTAACCTAAGTCTGAAAAAATAGTAGTAAGCATAGGCGAAAGACTAGCGACTTTTGTAGGTTTAGAGTTCACAACGACGTTTAATATTTCAACAGGGTAAGCTGCTTGTTGTTTTTTTAGTGTTTTTGTACCATCACAAGAAGAAAACGAGGCGATAGTAATAGCGGCAATGGCAATTATAAAAATTTTTTTCACACAGAGGAGCAAATTACATTTAAAAGGGTGTAATTATGCTCTGCACCTTCTTTCGGAATAAAAATAAGTTTATTATAGTATAAAGATGGCATTAAAATGGCATCAATAAATAGTACTACATATAGAATATCACTTTCCAGCAAAAAATTCAACACACTTTGACAAAATCGTCAAATTTTTTGCAATGAGGGTAAAGAAAAAAACAGTAAAAAGTGGTTTTAAGGTATAGTTTTTAGCGATAAACATATTTTCAAAAAAAGCCTTGATTATTGCAAAGAAATATAGTATAATATTAGAAAGTTGTGCTATCTGATGTGCGGATATGCGGGTCCTGTGCAACAAATTACCGTGAACCATGTCAGGCGGGGAACCGAGCAGCATTAAGCGGAGTATTTGTGTGCCGCAGTGTTTTCTGCATGTCCGCACATCAGGCAGCATAATTTTTTTGACTATTTTTTTAGGAGTGAGTGTTATATATCTAGCATTATATAGAAAATGGCGACCGCTTCGTTTTGAAGATGTTATTTCTCAGCCACATATAACAGTAACTCTTAAAAATGAGGTTCAAACGCAGCAAACAGCGCATGCGTATTTATTCACAGGACCTAGAGGAACAGGCAAAACGACGTGTTCAAAAATCCTAGCAATGGCAGTAAACTGTCTTAATCCGATAGATGGCGACCCATGTCTTTCGTGTGAAATATGTAGAGGAATTGAAGATAATACGATTTTAGACGTTGTAGAAATTGATGCTGCTAGCAACAATGGAGTAGATAACATCAGGGAGTTGCGAGATGAGGCAAACTACACGCCGGCGCAGTGTAAATACCGTGTTTATATTATAGACGAGGCACACATGTTAAGTATAGGTGCATTTAATGCGTTACTTAAAATCATGGAAGAGCCGCCGCCGCACGTTAAATTTATACTAGCAACCACCGAGGCGCATAAAATACCGGCAACAATTTTATCACGATGTCAGCGGTTTGATTTTAGGAGAATCAAGTCTGAAGATATAGTTACAAGGCTTTTAAAAATCACCGAAAGTGAAGAGTTCACGCTAACTAAAGAGGCGGCCGAACTAATTGCAAGGCTTGCAGATGGCGGAATGCGAGATGCACTGTCAATTCTTGACCAGTGTGTCGCTTTTTCTAAAGATGTAGATGTGCAAACTCTCACACAAGCAGTAGGGATTGTAGGACGTGAATATTTGTTTGCGCTTTGCAGTAGTATTGTTAATGAAAAACCACAAGAGGCGTTACTGTTAATTGATGAGCTTTATGCCTCTTCTAAGGATTTGCAGAGTTTATGTGAAGAGCTAATACATGTTTTTAGAAACATTATGATATGTAAAACATGTGAGGATACACAAGGTTTAATTGATGTATTACCAGAAGAGCTTGAAAAAACGATAGCGTTAGCAAAGAAGTTTAAACTTAGCGATATTTTAGACGATATAACTATTTTGCAAGAAACGCTTGATAAGATGGGTAAAGTGCCTAATAAAAAACTTCTTGTAGAAATATGTATGATTAAGCTGTCTTCTCCAAAGCAAGAAAAAAATAATAAACCGTGCTTGCAGGAAAAAGAAGTAGCAAGTGAAGAAGTAAAAAGAACTAATAGCCAACTACCACCACCGCCGATAAAACCACAGATGGAAACGAGTGAAGTAGTAGAAAAAGCACCTACTGTGAAGTTAGAGCCACTGATGAAGTGGGCGGAAATCTTGCAAGAACTTTCTAAGGAAGACAAGCCTTTATTTGGACTTTTGAGCGGGTCGCTAGCATATGTTTTTGATGGCTTTTTATATATAGATAGCCCAATGACGATGATTAGTAAAATGATAAAGCAAGAGGGAAATGCTGCACGGTTAGTAAGGGTAGTAGAGCAAAAAACGGGCGTAAAATACAGGATAAGAATAAAAACAAATAAGAGTGCAAATACGTCCTCGAGTAATATATTAGATGATGTAATTGCAAAGGCAAAAGGTGCCGGAATAGATATTAATGAAAAGTAGAGGAGCAAAAAAGTTATGAAAGCAAGATTACCACAAGGATATGGAAAAGGGCCACAGGATATGAGTGGAATGTTAAAGCAGGCACAAAAAATGCAAGAAGAGATGACAAGTCTTCAAACACAGCTAGAGCTTGAAGAGTATACTTCAAGTGTAGGTGGTGGGGCAGTCGAGGCGGTAGTTAATGGTAAAAAAGAACTAATAAGTTTAACGATTAAGCCTGAAGTTATTGACCCAGAAGACGCTGAAATGTTGCAAGATTTAATAATAAGTGCAGTAAATGAAGCTAATAGAAACGCACAAACAGATTCAGACGAAAAAATGGATAAAATCTCAGGTGGACTAAATATACCGGGGTTAATCTAAAAGCGTGAGACTAAAAAAGGCTTGATTTTATATGCTGGAGAGTATAATTAGGGAGATAAATGATGGGTTACAGTGCATTACCATTAACACGATTGATTGAAAAATTTGCATCATTGCCCGGAATAGGCATGAAAACAGCACAAAGGTTAGCGTTTCATGTTTTAACGTTAAGTAAAGAAGAAGTAGAAGACTTTAGTGAGGCAATAATACAAGCTCACGAAAAGATAAGAAACTGTGACATCTGCAAGAATTTAACGGACATGCCGATTTGCGATATTTGTGAAGATGAGGGAAGAGACCGTACTATTATTTGTGTTGTAGAAGATGCAAAAGATGTAATTGCGTTTGAGCGAACACGAGAATATAAAGGGACATATCATGTATTAGGAGGACTAATATCGCCAATGGACGGTATAGGACCTAATCAAATATACATTAAAGAGTTGTTAAAACGAGTAGCAGACGGTGGAGTTCGGGAAGTAATAATGGCAACGAATCCGACTGTTGAAGGTGAAGCAACAGCAATATATATATCTAAGTTATTAAAGCCACTAGGCATTATTGTATCAAGGTTAGCGTATGGTATTTCTGTAGGCTCTGACTTAGAGTACACTGACGAAGTGACGTTATATAAAGCGCTTGAAAACCGAAATGAGTTATAATTTGGGTGAGGTTTCATAAACCGACAAAATATTAAACAAATCAAGGTTATAATAAAGTTAGCTTGAAAGAGGAAAGGGGCGACAAAATGGGAGAGTCGACGAAGACGATATCATTAAATAGAAAAGCAAGGCACGACTATTTTGTTGAAGAATCCTTTGAAACCGGTATAGAACTAGTAGGAACAGAGGTAAAATCGCTACGACAAGGCACAGTTAATTTAAAAGACAGCTGGTGTAGCATTGAAAACGGAGAAATTTTTGTTAAGCAGATGCACATAAGTCCATATGAGCAGGGGAATGTTTTTAATAAAGACCCATTAAGAGTACGAAAGCTTTTGATGCACAAGCGTGAAATTGCACGGTTATTTGGCTTAGTTAAGCAGCAGAGTTACACGTTGATACCTTTATCTTTATATTTTAAAGGCTCAAAAGTAAAGATGCAGTTAGGACTTTGCAAAGGAAAGCAACTTCATGATAAGCGTGATGATATGGCAAAAAGAGATGCAAAAAGAGAAATTGAGCGTGCAATGAAAAATACGATGAAGGGTCAATAAAGATATGAGATATATGGTTTTAGACATTGATATAGACAAAAATTTGGAAGTTAAAAAGCCAACAATGGCGTGTTATTTACCTGATAATTCAGTTGAAATAGACATAAAAAGAACTCATAAAACGATTGTTATTTGTCCTGGTGGAGCGTATATGATGACGTCTGATAGGGAAGCAGAGCCGATTGCACTTAAGTTTTTATCAGCAGGATTTAACTGTTTTGTACTAAGATATTCTGTTGACCCGGTAAGTTTTCCGACCTCGCTTTTGGAGTTATCTAAAGCGGTAGCGATAATACGGGAAAATGCACAAGAGTGGAATGTTGACGTTAATGACATTACAGTGTGTGGATTTTCAGCAGGGGGTCATCTTGCTGCTAGTTTAGCGACGATGTGGAATCGTGATTTTATTATGCAAAAGCTTGGTATAGAATATGGGCAAAACAAGCCGAACAAGGTAATTTTAGGATATCCTGTTATTTCAAGCGGAGAATATGCACA
>JAVWHI010000088.1:4762-5621 GCA_036640155.1 Oscillospiraceae bacterium
ACATCGTGACTCAATTTCGAGTTTGCTAGGCGACAAGGCGAGTGATAAGGATATGTTAGAGATTGTGTCGCTTGAAAACCAAGTTAGTGACATGACACCGCCGATGTTTATTTGGCACACATATGATGATAACTGTGTACCGGTAGAAAACAGTTTACTAATGGCTATGAGTCTTAAAAAGCACAATATACCATTAGAAATGCACATTTACCCACAAGGAAGTCATGGGTTAGCGCTGTGCAGTAGAGTTACAGCATCTGATAGTGCGACACATTCAATTAATCCTTATTGTGAAGGGTGGATTGACTTAGCGATTAAATGGGTAAATAGTTTTTAGATACAAGGTGGGCTTAGCCCACACGATATGGGGGCGTAAAGGTTTCGACGGGGATTTTGAACTACAGTAAGCGAGTAGAGTGGGCGAAAACTCTTTAAAAGTCGCAACTTAATTTTAAACGCTAAAAATAATAATAATTATCAATTAGCTTACGCTGCATAATTTAACTTGCAGCTCGCTTTACATGGTTACCACGCCCATAGTGTAAGCGTTATTTAGTGGACAACTTATTATAAGCTCACCTCGTCTTGTAATAAGTATTAGAGGTTACCGTATAGAAGGCGTGCTTATTTGCCGTTTATATTGGGAAACTAATAAATAAGCTACACTCGTAGAAAACTGTACGGATAGGTTCTCGGACAGGGGTTCGACTCCCCTCGCCTCCACCAATCTTTGAAAAGTCGAACACCACATTATTCTTTGTGGGTGGTCTTTTCGGTATTATGTGCGAAATAGCGGATAAGGTGTAAACCTTATCCGCTATTTTGTTTTTATTTTATTCTTTTGTTTCAGGTAATCCTG
>JAVWHI010000089.1:0-5452 GCA_036640155.1 Oscillospiraceae bacterium
CTTGCACAGTCCAGCTCATGCCGATTTCTTCAAGCATTCCGATTTGTTTTTGCGTCAGCTTAAAACTAAACTACATGTGAATCAGTTTTATAAATGTTCTTATCAAACAGACATGCGACAGAATAATATAATTAAAATCTGCGATAATTAATCTATACTTGTTTTTATAATTTAGCTCTAAAATAAATTCATCATAATATGCATAAAAATGCGATTATAATGGATTAAATTTGATATAATAAAGAATTTCTGTAATAATTATTCTATTGTATCACAGGCACAGCCTGATTTTTCCAGTCGTTATTACAAAAAACGGAAAAGAAACTCACACTAAATTAAATTGTATTTTGTTTATTATATCATAATTAGAATATTAATGCAAGCTTATATTTAAGAAAAACTTCGATTAATGTCTAATGTTGTAAAACGTATCATAATTTTATCACTACACAAACAAAACGTAAAATATTATTTAAAAAAATGCACTTTACGTTTTGCACGCACCATAAAGTTTTTCATATTATTTGATTTTAATATGAATAAATATTGATTACTCCTTCTTATGCCCTGCAAACCCACACAATGTTATATCAATAATTAAGTTTTTAAGATTTAAAATAAAAACTCTGCCGCCCTCTGCTAACAAAATTTGAAGCAATTTATCCATTTTTAGCAATAGTGTCACCCATCAAAGGTATTTTCTACAAAAGAAAATATAATCCGTATTTCTTTGATTTGCAAATCCATTCGAAATGTGTTATAATATAAATATCAGTTGTGTAAACGTTTAGCAGTTTAATTATTACATGAAATATTAGGCTTTGATGTATCAGGCTGTGCCTGTGCTATAAACAACCTAGTGGAGGAAAGAATGAATTTTTTAAAATATGTTGCACCATGCCATTTTGGGCTTGAAAGCGTTTTAGCCGGCGAACTTAAACGCCTTGGTGCTGATAATGTCACAGCACATAACGGTCGAGTAACATTTAGTGGAGATTCCACTATCCTTGCAAGGTCAAATATTTGCCTAAGAACCGCTGAACGAGTTTTAATTGAACTTGCAAGTTTTAAAGCGACTTCTTTTGAAGAATTATTTCAAGGCGTAAAAAAAATTCCTCTAGAAGATTACGTTGGCTCTAAAGATGCTTTTCCTGTAAAAGGCTGGTCGATAAATTCAAAGTTATTTAGCATTCCAGATTGTCAGTCCATAATTAAAAAATCTGCAGTTGAACGACTTAAAAAACATTACGGGCTTGAATGGCTTGTCGAAACAGGTCCTGTTCATCAAATGCAGTTTTCAATTCACAATGACGAAGTTTCAATAATGCTTGACACCTCTGGTCCCGGCTTGCACAAACGTGGTTACCGTGCAAATGCTAATGTAGCGCCAATTAAAGAAACCTTAGCAGCAGGAATTATTGATCTTGCACGTGTAAAAAGCGATACAATTTTTTATGATCCGTTTTGCGGTTCAGGAACTTTATTAATTGAAGCAGCTACAAAAGCTCTTAACATACCTCCTTGTCTTAAACGTAAATTTACAGCTCAAGATTGGGGCTTAATTGATGAAAATGTTTGGAAAGACGAACGCACTCGTGGGCTTGATTTAATAAAAAAAGATGCTCCATTTTTTGGTTATGGTTCAGATATTGATTTTGATTCTGTTGAACTTACTAAAGAAAACGCAAAAAAAGCCGGAGTTTTTTCTAAAATCTTAGTTTCACAAAAAAACTTTAAAGAAGTTGAATTTTCAAACGAGCCAAAAGTCGTAATAGCTTGTAACCCACCTTATGGCGAGCGTATGCTTGAAATTAACGAGGCTGAAAAGATTTATTCTGACATGTCTAAAGTTTTTATAACAAACGAAAATAGGAGTTTTTATGTTATAACTCCACATGAAAAATTTGAACAGCTTTTTGGCAAACCAGCAAGAAAAAGAAGAAAACTATATAATGGAATGATTAAATGTCAATTATATATGTATTTTAATAAAATATAAAATATTAAAAAGTGGTTGCAACAATTATTAATTGTTGCAACCACTTTTTTATCTTGCTACTTTTAATGTGTTCGTATCGCCTTTTTTCATGCTTTTTTCTAATTCCTTTACTAACTTTTTAAAGTCATTAGAAGTTGTAGTCGCACCTGCAACTACCTCAACGTCACCAATTTTTTGCTTAGAAACTAATTCAGCAGCAAGTTTTTTATAAAACTCATTTGGTACTGTAGATGACCCTGCTTTTTTCATTGATTCCTCATAGTCTTTATCCTCGGTTTTTAACTTACCATCTGCTGATAATGAATCAAACGTTACCTCTGATATTTTACTATCAGTTACAGTTATATTTACATAATCAGTCCAACCATGGTCATCAGGATCAGCAAATTCAGCTTTATACTTACCGTCTTTTAAACTTGACATAGAAGAACAACTCGAAAATAATATTCCTACACAAGTTAAAATCAGTGCAAGTGTACATAGTTTCTTTAACGACTTAGTTGATTTTTTCAATATTATTCACCTCATAAATAATATCTGCAAAAAATCATTAATTATTCACATATCGTCTCAAGTTTGATTTCATTATTTTCGCTAACCAAAGAAATTGCTAAAACCTTTTTTTCATAATTATTAATTAGATATTCTGTTATTAAATCTTCTACATCTTTTCTAATAACTTTTCTTATATCTCTAGCGTTATATTTACTACCGTCTGCCCTACTTGCTATAAGATTAGCAACATCATCAGTAAAATTAAATTTTATTCCCTTTTGCGACAATGGCTGTGTCAGCTCATTTAACAGCAATTTTGCAATGTTTTTCATGTCATCATCAGTTAGCTTATTAAATACAACCACTTCATCAACTCTACCTAAAAATTCAGGACGCAAAAACTCATTAAGTGCTGCTAATGCTTTTTCTTTTGAAATATCACTAGCACTTTTATTAAATCCTGCAATTGATGACTTATCACTTGAACCGGCATTCGAAGTCATAACAATAACTGTATTTTCAAAATTTATAATTTTTCCATGTGAGTCTGTTATCTTACCTTCATCAAGTATTTGAAGTAATATATTCATAACATCAGGGTGTGCTTTTTCAATTTCGTCAAATAAAATAACCGAATATGGCTTTCTTCTAACTTTTTCTGTAAGTTGGCCAGCATCATCATATCCAATATATCCAGGAGGTGAGCCAATTAACCGTGAAACAGCGTGCTTTTCCATAAATTCCGACATATCAAGTCTTATTAGTGGATCTACAGAATCAAACAAAGTTTCTGATAAAGCCTTCACAAGCTCAGTCTTTCCAACTCCTGTTGGTCCTACAAAAATGAATGATGCAGGACGCTTAACTTTTGCTAATTGCATACGATTACGTTTTATCGCTTTTGTAACAGCTAAAACCGCCTCATTTTGACCTATTACACGTTTTTCTAAAAGTTCTGCTAATTCTGAGAGTTTCTTAAAATCACTTTGTTCAACTTTAGATGCACTAATGCCAGTGCATAATTCAATGACTGCAGCTAAATCTTCAACCGAAACTTGTATATTCGATATGATAGGTTCAAGCCTTTTTAGTTCATCTTTAGTCGTTATGATTTTTCCTTTAACTTCAGCTATTTTTTCATAATCAACATTTTCAACGTCTTCTTCAAGTTGCTTTTCTTCATCAGACAGTGACTTTAAAAGAATATTCGCTTTTTCGTAATCTGTAAGCTCTTTGCTTTTAAGCGAACAGCATGAACAAGCTTCATCTAATAAGTCAATTGCTTTATCCGGTAAAAATCTATCAGTTATATATCGTTCAGACCAAATCGTTGCCAAACGAACTATATCGTCACTTACTTTGACTTTATGATGAAATTCGTAATATTTTTTTATTCCTTGTAAAACTTTGATTGTATCTTCAATTGTTGGCTCATTAACAGTAACAGGTTGAAATCTTCTTTCAAGAGCTGCATCTTTTTCAATGTTTTTTCTGTATTCAGTGAAAGTTGTCGCACCTATAACTTGTATTTCACCACGAGAAAGTGCTGGTTTTAATATATTAGCAGCACTCATTGAGCCTTCAGAATCGCCCGTTCCAACTAATGTATGCACTTCATCAATAAATAAAATTATATTTCCTTCAGCTTTAACCTCTTCTATTAAGCCCTTAACTCTACTTTCAAATTGACCTCTAAATTGAGTTCCTGCAACTAATGCAGTTAAATCTAAAAGATAAATTTGCTTGTCTAAAAGTCTAAATGGCACCTCGCCTGCGTTAATTCGCTGAGCTATTCCTTCAGCTATTGCAGTTTTACCTACGCCTGGCTCACCTATAAGACATGGATTATTTTTAGTTCTTCTTGATAAGATTTGAACAACACGATAAATTTCTTTGTCACGTCCTATAATATTATCTAGTTCACCCTGTTTTGCCTTTAAATTTAAATTAGTGCAATAAGTATCTAAAAACTTGCGTTTCTTTGATTTTTTTTCTTGTTTTGCACTAGTATTATCACTTTTATTTTGTTCGGGTTTTTCAGTAACCGGCAAATCTTTTCCAAATAGACTTTGCATAAAACTTGGCATAGTTTCTGCTCCACCAAGCTCGAAATCTTCGCCTTCTGCCATCTCTGCAAGCGTATTTGTCATTTCATCTAGATCTTCATCTGTTAAGCCCATACTTTTCATTACAGACTCAACTTGCGGAAGTCCTAACTCTCTTGCACAGGTTAAACACAGTCCTTCATTGACAGTTTCTGTTCCTTCTAGTTTTGATAAAAACACAACAGCAGGTCTCTTTTTACATTTACTACAAAGCATTCTTTTTCTCCTTTTATATGTCAACATAAAATTATTGTTTATTAATTTCACTTTGCTATATTAATGATATTATTTAAATAAGTACCCATTATGAACATTTATTAACAATTGAATAAATTATATTTTTGCCACACTAATTTCAAGTATTTGTAAATTATAAAAATGTTTGAAGATGAAAGTTTGGTCAATCACACGAGTATTAATAAATTCATTTGTGTTTGATGTTAATGCTACGAAAAACGACATTGCTACTGCTAATAATGTAATATAAATTACAGCTTGCCCTACTCCTACTACACCACCGAGTATTTCGTTTGCTTTTCCCAAAACAGGTATGCGATTAACTCCTTTAAATAGTCTTGAAGCAAATCCTACCAAAATACTTAAAATAATAAACACAATAAGTCCTATTAACGCTTGTGCAAGCATTACAAATACAGGTCTTACAATATTGTCTGCGACAGTTATTGCTATGCTTGTTCCTCCGCTTGCAAGCTGTTGTTGAATTTGTGCTATAAGCTCTGTTTCACTTCCATAAGTGTTAATTACTACACTTGAAAGATAGTCCGGCATAGCATTAAATATACCCGGCAACAATGCTGATACATCGGCAGTTGCAGCACCGTTTACTGCACCG
>JAVWHI010000090.1:0-440 GCA_036640155.1 Oscillospiraceae bacterium
GTTCTCGTCGTGGTCAAAATCTATGATTTTGGGTACCACAGAGGTTATTATATCATAATTTAAAAATTATATCAATTCATCTTTATTAATATTTAATATACAAAATATCCTCAAATTCGATTATTAATGCTTGCAAAACTGTTAAAATTGTATTATAATAAATGTATGTAAAAGGAAATGGAAAGGCTGCAAATGCTCGTAAATGCGTATATTAGTGAAAGAAGGTGTTTAGCGGTTGTGAATATTGTTTCACAAAACGCTACTGCTAATGGAATTTAAACAATTACTTCAAGATTTAGACGTAGATTATTCCGAGGTTTTAGGACGTTTTTCGTCAAATGAGACTCTTTTAGAACGCTTTATTTGCAAACTTCCGCAAGAACACACATTTGAAGAATTAACTTATTCATTTAATAACAAGCAGTATGAAGTTTTATTAG
>JAVWHI010000090.1:450-3397 GCA_036640155.1 Oscillospiraceae bacterium
AAATTGCATACATTCAAGGGCATGATTGCAAACTTCGGATTTAAAACTCTTTACGAATTATGCGATACAATGGTTCGTGATTTGAGAGAGTATAGAAACAATTTACAAAGTGAATTTGACTGCATTACAAATGAATACAAACGTTTAATAGAAATAATTAATAACTACATAATCAGTGCCGATTAAAGTGGGAAGTGAATTAATGAAAACTAAGAATAAAATTCTAATCGTTGACGATATTGAACTAAATCGAGCCATTCTTAGCGAATTATTTAAAGATACTTATGATATTTGTGAGGCAAAAGATGGAATTGACGCATTAGAAATGATAGTAAAATATAAAGAATCTATTGTAATTATATTACTTGATATTGTTATGCCACGCCTTGATGGGTTTGGTGTATTACAAGAAATGCAAAAAATGAATCTTGCAGGACTTATTCCAGTAGTTTTTATTACATCAGAAAATTCAGACACCGCCATGCAAAAAGCATATGAAGTGGGTGCAACTGATATTATAAATAAACCGTTTTCGCCAAATGTTATTAAACAGCGAATTAGTAATATTGTTGAACAGTATACATATAGAATAAATTTAGAGAAATTGGTTGAAGAACAAACTCAATCGCTCAGATTACAGGCAAAAAAACTACATGAAAATAGTGCGAGTATGATTGACATTTTAAGTGCTGTAATTGAATTTAAGAATGCAGAATCTGTAGGACATATTCAAAATATTCGTAAATTAACGCTTATGTTAATGAAAAAGCTAGCCGAACAGCACAAAGAATACAATATTACAGATGATATGATAACCTTAATTTCTGAGGCGGCTGCAATGCACGATATTGGAAAAATTGCAGTGCCTGATAATATTTTAAATAAGCCGGGAAAATTAACACCAGAAGAGTTTGAAATTATGAAAACACATTCTGTACGAGGATGTGAAATTTTAGAAAAGCTTGCTAGTGTGCAGTACCTTGATTACTATGATTACTGTTATGAAATATGTCGCCATCATCATGAAAGATGGGATGGTAAAGGGTACCCTGATGCGCTAGTAGGTAATCAAACACCAATCTGGGCGCAAGTAGTCTCACTTGCAGACGTGTATGATGCACTTACAAGCAAGCGAGTTTATAAGGCGGAATATTCGGCAAATGATGCAATTAAAATGATATTAGCAGGTGAGTGCGGTAAATTTAATCCTGTTTTGATAGATTGTTTTATGGGAATTGTGCCATGTTTATTGTCCGGAAGATGGCTTGAATGTATTAATAATAGCGAAACCTAAAGACTCTTAAATATGTCAACCTGGAGGTAATAAATGAAAACGAGTAATAAGCAACATTCGAAATTGTCGAGTATAAAAATGATATGCCTTGTAAGCACGGTGGTACTTCTTGCAGGACTTACGATTTTTTTATCAATTGCAACGTTTGGACTTTTCCAGCTGAATCAAAAAATAAAAATAACCACAGACCAACCATTTCGTGTATCGCAGCAAGTAAATGAAATACAAGCATCACTTTCTAAAATGGCTACATATTCGGAACGCTTTTTATCAGAACACAATCAAGCAGCAATTGATGAATTTCGTCCGGCATACGGTGAACTTTATGCAAAAATCAAATTAACAACAGATAAGCTTCGCAAAATATTTAAAGGACCTGAAGTGGACATAGATAATTTTGTTTTATCTTGCTTGCAAACATATGAGTCGCAAATGAATGCGTTTAGCTATTCTGAAGATGCAATAATTAAAGATGACCCATGGGATAGACCTGATACAGATGCGTATCATAATAGGATTAAAAGAACACACACCGAAAAATTAATTCCAGGATATGTAGCTACAAATAAAAACTTAGATATAATTCTTTCTTATGCTCAAGTTGAACAAAATGAGGCAGTGAGATATTCAGATAAACTAATGAAAACAACGACTACATGGGCAATTATAATAGTGTTTTGCGTAAGTGCAGGTCTTGTTTTATTTCAGTATATTATAAGAAGAACGAGTCGGGAATTAGCTATAAAAACACGTCAATTTGATACACTTTCTCATACAATAGATGAAACGTTTTTCATTTTCGATGAAAACAGTATAAAGACGGACTTTGTAGCGCCAAATTCAAACAAAGTTTTGGGAATAGACTTTGAAGAGTTAAAACAAGACAGAAAAATAATATATAACTATGTTGATGAAGAATCAAAACAAAAAATTCTAGCGGCAATAAAAGCAGGAGACTGCAGTGAAACACGTGAGCTAATCGTTGCGTACAATAACCCGATGACCAGCGAAAAAAGGTACATTTTGATGCGTTTTTATCGCACACTTCAAGATAATAAACTCAAGCAAATCGTTTCTATAATGGATAGAACTGACGAAATAATGTCACAAAAAGCGTTACAAGATGCTCTTATTACAGCAAACAATGCTAATAACGCTAAGCGTGATTTTTTGTCACGTATGAGCCATGAAATAAGAACGCCAATGAATGCAATAATTGGAATGACTACCATAGCAGCAGCCTCAATTGAAGACAAAAACAAAGTTGAGGATTGTTTATCTAAGATAAACTATTCATCTAAGCATTTATTAGGACTTATTAATGACGTGCTTGATATGTCAAGAATTGAGTCTAACAAGTTATCAATTAACAATGAACCGTTTGAGCTATTTGAATTTATTAATTCATTTATATCAATTATTTATCCACAGGCAGACCAAAAGAAAATTAAATTTAGTGAAAAAATGATAGGATTTAACGACAACACAATATATATTGGAGACGTTTTGCGTTTAAATCAAATCCTGTTAAATCTAACGTCAAATTCAATGAAATTTACACCGGCTGGTGGCACTATCACCTTAGAAATAAGCAAAATACCGATTTCGTCGCACAAAGATACAATACGCTTTGTCCTCACTGACTCAGGAATT
>JAVWHI010000090.1:3415-5297 GCA_036640155.1 Oscillospiraceae bacterium
GGACGACGATGCAATTAGGCGTCTTTATGAGCCATTTGAACAAGCGGATTCGACAATTTCACAAAAGTATGGTGGAACAGGGCTTGGTATGTCGATAACAAAAAATCTTGTTACGCTTATGAGTGGGTTTATTGATGTTAAGAGTAAAGTTGATTGTGGAACAAGGTGTACAGTTGATATACCACTAGAAAAAGGTGAAGCTGAGCTTATAAAAGAGCAACATTCTTTACTTGAGCCTTTAAATGTTTTAGTAGTAGACGACGAAGAAGATGTATGTGAACATACTGTACTGCTACTTGAAAAAATTAATATGCGTGCAAAAAAGGCACTTTCAGGTCAAGAAGCGATTGAGTTAGTTAAAAAAGCTCAACTTGATAAAGACGAATTTGATATTTGCTTTATAGATTGGCTGATGCCAAATATGAGTGGAATAGAAACCACACGTCAAATTCGTGCGTGTATAGGTCCTGACAAGCCAATCATAATAATATCAGCGTACGATTGGGCAGACATTGAAGATGAGGCAAGAAAAGCAGGTGTAAATGCTTTCATATCAAAACCTTTATTTATCTCTTCATTATATAATACGCTTGTAAATGTCACTAATGGGAATATAGCTAAGACTAATTACGTCAAGGTAGAACATGAAAATTTAATTGGAGGCAAAAATATTCTGGTTGCTGAGGATAATGAACTTAATCTTGAGATTGCACAAGCACTTTTACAGATGAACGGTGCTGTAGTCACAGCGGCTACTAATGGTAAAGAAGCACTTGATATATTCTCAAATTCAGCCCCTAATTATTTTTCAGCAATACTTATGGACGTGCAAATGCCAGTAATGGGCGGATATGATGCGACGAAAAATATAAGAGCGCTCACACGAACAGATGCACAAACGATTCCAATTATTGCTACAACTGCAAATGCGTTTTCTGAAGATGTTTCAGCAGCGCTTGCTTGCGGAATGAATGCACATATTAGTAAGCCAATTGATGCAAATAAGCTATGTGAAATGTTAGCAAAGTTTATAAATAATTGACCGTGATATCGACAAGCAAAAACGCAGGAATTAATTATCGTAAAGTAAAATAAAACGTATGCCACTTCCAAATTTTGGTTCTGGCATACGTTTTTTTATTTCATATATTTATTTTTTGTTGCAAGTCCACCCCTTATGTGACGTTCTTGCTTATTTATTTCCAATATAATCTTAACTCGTTTATAAAGTTCATGATTAATCTTTTCAAGTCTTTCAGTGACATCTTTATGTACGGTGGATTTGCTAATACCAAATATTTTGGCTGTCTTTCGCACTGTGTCATGTGTTGTTGCTATGTGTTCGCCTAGCAATACGCTCCTGTCTTCAATGTAATTCAAAATAATTACCCCTAACATAGAATTAGTGTTATAACATCTTTTCTTAATATATATGCTACTGATTCTAACTTTATGTAAAACTTTTTTTAAAAAAGTGCTTGACAAAACTGGTCATACTGTATATACTGTATATTAACAGTAGAAGGAGATGCAAAGTGAACATAATAATAAGCAATGCCAATAATAAGCCAATATACGAACAGATATATGTGCAAATAAAGGAACTTATAATATCAGGAGTTCTTTTGCAAGGTGAAGCTTTACCGTCGATTAGAGTACTAGCAAAAGATTTAAGGATTAGTGTTATCACAACAAAAAGAGCATATGATGAGCTTGAAAAAGATGGCTATATTAATACTGTTCCAGCTAAAGGTTGTTTTGTAGCGCAAGCGAACACTAAGTTACTTAAAGAGGAATCGCTCAAAAAGATTGAAAGCTATATGCAAGAAATTTACACTTTGTCAAAGCAGTGTAATCTCACAAATGAAGAAATAATTGAAAT
>JAVWHI010000091.1:0-3411 GCA_036640155.1 Oscillospiraceae bacterium
TCTACTCATTCCCTTAATTGTGCCTCTGCCGTGTATGGTTAATGTTGATTGACCTGAACTAGCATCAAATCCACATTCTATTGTGTGGGAATTTAAATTTATTGTTATATCTTTTCCATTAGGTATACTGATAAAATTAGAATTATCAAGTGATTTCATATTTGCTGTAATATTAATTACAATTGGTGTAGCCGCACCTTGTATGGTGGTTTTTAATGTTGCAACGTCTGAAACATTAATTGGTGTACTCGCTGCACTTGCAGTTACCGAAAATGCTGTAAACATTGTTAAAATCATTGCCACGCTACAAAAAAGCGATAAGATTTTTTTAGTTTTCATTTATTTTTTCCTCCTTATACAATATCCGTTAATGCAACGGTGAATGTGATTGTGCCATTATATGCACCCTCGACACGAATTTGACTTTGGTCAAGTGTAGCATAAAGGTTTGTTGTTGCAATCACTTTTATATCCTGTTTCATAGGATTAATATCAAGAACACTTACAACACCATTAATTTCACTTTGGTCTTCACGATATAGTTTAAAGGAAAGCCCATTGTTACTATCATGCTTAATTGTTAGATCTGTTGCCAAAAGACTAACTGATAATTTCTTTTCGTTTTCATATAAATTAGAATATTCGGCGGTAATAGGAAGTAAATTAGTTTTTTTAATCTTCCCCTCATCGGGTGTTTTCGTGTGTACTCGTTTAACCTCACCAAAATCAATTACTGTTGGAATAGTCACTGTGTAGGCAGGTGCCGGAATTTCACTTGCGACAATTTTAGCTGAAAGATTACCGCTATTTGCCGGGCTTTGTATGGTAGCTGCATTTGCGACTACACAAAAAGTTCCGAACATTGTAAAGGCTAATAAAAATGTCGTTATTTTTGATATAATATTTTTCATATTAGTTAGCCCCCTTTATCGCTATATTAAAAGTCAAAGTGCCTGCATATGTACCGCCTGCGGAAATTTTAGCACGGTTAAATTGGATATATCCATCTTTGGAATTAGTTTGCCCTGCTAGTAAATCAATGTCATTTTTAAATAATGCAAATTCAGAGCCGAGAGTATATTCGGAATCTGTTTCTCCATTTTTTAAACCAAGTGTAATCGGAATGGTATTAGTACCACTTGTTAATGTAAAAGTTTCACCGAGATTACCGATTGTTATTTTTAGTTGACTTCCATTAAGTAGATTTCTTACATCAGTTGCAGATACAGTAAATCTTTCTTTTAAATTAATAGGGTTTCCCAAACGGTCGGTTTGAGCGTTTTCATATTTTGCAAGCGGTCGTGTTGTAGTTACTGATATTGTTTCTGGAATATTAACTGTATAGGAGGGCTGTGGAATTTTAGAAACAACAGAAGCGGTTGTAGTCTCATTTGAAGTGATTGTCTGTGCGCTTACCGTTAAAGCAAAAAACGCTGATATTATCAATACGACAGGGAGCATTACCGGAATTATTTTTCTCGTTTTCATAATATACACTCTCCTTTCTTAAGTAAAATCTTCATAGCTAATTGTGAAGTTAATCGTGTTGGTTAGTTTAAGATCATTATATCGTAACAGTGACCTATCTAAAACCGCCTCAAGCGTAATAGTCTTGTCAATAGCACGACCTGTTTCTAAAGCAATTTGGGTTGACATATTAGCAGCAAGTAGTGTTTTATCAGTACCATAGCTTAATGTATACGGAATTTTTACGTTTCCATTTGCCATCATCAAGTCTGATTGCATCGATACACGAACTTGTTTTTTGTTGTATTGTAAATGCTGACCTTCAACCTTAACATCTGCTGTAGCGGTTGCATAACGATTTAGGGTATCCGATTCAACAGTATAATACTGGTCGCCAAAATCAATTACTGCCGGAATAGTCACTGTGTAGGTAGGCGATGAAATAGCAATACATTCTCTGCCGGCAAGTTCAAATGTCATACCTATTGTGGAAGTTCTCGTATAAGTTCCTCCGTTATAATCACTTTTAAAAGTATTGCAATCATCAAATTCTTTAGGTAACAGCTCGCCGATTGTGGCTCCTGGATTGGCTCTCATAGTCACGGAATTTTCTGATAGTTCATAATAGTGACGATAAATAAAATTAACCACATATTTCGGGTCTTTTGATCCATTTCTTATGACAACAGGAAGTCGATCTCTTGTTGCCACATCACCTGTAATCATTTGACCGATGTATTTTCCAGTTTTGTAGAGTTTAATAACTACCGTACCATCATGAAAATCCAGCTCTTTGGTTTCTTTTGCCTGTTGTTGTGAAACGTACTTGGCATTAGTATCGCCAACAGCTCCTTTTTTGGAATTATTAAGTCCTGTCGCACTGTCTTTTAAGTAGTGGCAATTTTCAATAATTGCGTAATAGCTTGAGTTCGCTCCGCCGGGTAAATAACCAACGATACTTCCGACTTCATTACCATTACCCTTGACTTTACCATAACTGTATGAAGCTTTTATTGCAGTGTCACGACTAGAAGGAGTCATTCCTGCTACTCCTCCGACATAATCCTTATCCCCGGTAACATTGGCATTATTGATACCAGACACAATTTCCCTACCACCGAAATATCCGCTAATACCGCCAACGCTAATATCAGTTCCATGAACTTCTCCGTTGTTTGATACACCACGCACAGTAGTATACTTATAATCAACGCTTCCCAAAATTCCGCCAACGTATTTAGCGCCCTTAATGTTTCCTTGGTTGTCTGCATATTCAATTTGCCCAGCTTTTTTACCGGAACCCATGCCAATGATATCGTCAGCGACTAAGCCTGCGATGCCACCTATATTTTCACCGCTTCCGGTTATGTTGCCATAGTTGTTGCAGAACAAAATATAGGCGCCCTCTCCCGAAATGCCACCGACATTTGTAACACCTGAAACATTTGTATAATTATCGCAATTTGTGGCAGCCACTGATAACCCTGCTATTCCACCAATATTATCGCCTTCTCCGATAACTGTGCCATATGCTGTAAGATAACTAGAATTGATATTTGAATTATCATAGTTATGTGTGCTATCAATACGACCAACAACACTTCCTACATAATTTTTTCCTGATACATTTGCGTTAGTCAGCTTTAAATGAGTGATAACTGCTTTATTGCCTGCATACCCAAATAAGCCTTGATAGTCTTGATTTGGTGCATTGATATATAGTCCATTGACTGTGAAATCATTTCCATTAAAGGTTCCTTGATATTGATTGGTATTGCTTCCAATTGGTGTCCAGCTTCCGATTTTTGCACTGCAAATAGTTGATAAATCAATATCGGCAACTAAAATTGCACAAGCGTCTGCTTTACCTGAATTAACTATGCCTCTAAATCCAGCCAATTGGTTTGCATTGCTGATTATATATGGAGCTACAGCAGTACCATC
>JAVWHI010000091.1:3511-5251 GCA_036640155.1 Oscillospiraceae bacterium
CACGGTTATTATTTATATATAAATTGCTGATGCTTTTGCTGTTTCCATAAAATGTTCCATCGTATTTTGAAGCTGATGTACCAATAGGCGTCCAGCTTCCATTAGACATACTGCAAACAGTTGATAAATCCAAATTTTCCATAAGTTTAGCAGAAATTGCACCGTTTACGGAATTTATTATAGCTGCAAACTGTTTGAGCTGCTCTGCGGTAGCAATTCCAAATGGTGAACCGCTTGAGCCGTTGCCCATTTTAAATATAGGGAGCAACGCTGCGGATGTGATAGGGTAACCATTATTAATATTAATGCCATCAAACATAAACGCTGTGCCAGTGGCACCATTTAAACTGCCTACAAAGGCTTTATTTTTCATATCATTAGAAGATTTTCCCGACGCACTTGTGCCGTCTTGAGTATCGCCACCAAATGCCTTTGATGTTACTACTTTATTGCCTTTAGTTAAAACTGCAGAACTTAAATAATAGCAGTTTTGGATTGTGTCAGTAGTACTTCTTGCCCCACAAAGCAAGCCGGCTTTTATAGTATCATCAGAGGCAGCTAAGGTGACATTACCGGTAGAATAGCAATTGGTCATTTTACCATTACCTTCTGTTATACTGGCAATACCGCCTGCATTCGACCTATTAGAAATGATATTGCCGGTATTAATGCAATTTTCTACGTTATATCCACCGCTAATCTTACCACATATACCGGCCGAGTACGCAGATGTACCACCTGTTGCAGTAATATCTCCGTTGTTAATACAGCCTGACAGGACTCCTCTGGAATTTGAAGCAATGCCCTGAGCTGACTCGGCTTTTATATCTGCGTTATTTATGCAGTTTTTAATTGAACCACCGTTAGTATAGACAAATCCCATGGCGTCTCTACCGGTTGATATAATTCTTCCATTCATTGTGCAGTTTTCAATGGTAGAACTTTCAATATTACTGGAAATACCATATGCGTATCCTCCTGTTGTAATGTCAACAGATACCGTTAAATTTTTCACAGTGCTGTTATCTGTAATGTCTTTAAACAACTCAACTGTATAGTTTTCAGTTGTATTTACATATAGATTACTAATTGTTTTACCATTTCCGTCGAATGTAACCTCATATAATTCATTAAGA
The DNA here is from genome assembly GCA_036640155.1 of Oscillospiraceae bacterium. Taxonomy (GTDB): domain Bacteria; phylum Bacillota; class Clostridia; order Oscillospirales; family Ruminococcaceae; genus JAVWHI01. The sequence continues at coordinate 4,648 of JAVWHI010000091.1, forward strand.
GGTACCCAGTTGCCGATATCGGGACCGCAAACGGTTGATAAATCAATATCGTTCATAAGTATTGCATTTCGCTTGTCATATATAAAAGGCCCACAAAAATCTCTCAAGCCCTTTGCGGTATAAATTTCATAGATATTTGTGTCTTTATTAAAAATAAGATCCTGTGCCGGAGCTTTGCCCTCTGCTTTGGCATTAATTCCAGACATAGGAAGCGCTGTAATGATCATAACCGCTGCTAAAATACAAGCCGTTCCTCTTTTTTGAACAGCTCTAAATTCAGCCTTGCTTTTTTTTATTTTACGCATAATCTTTTTTGGTAAATTCCAAATAAGCGCAAACGCATAAATACACAGCATACCGATGTATTTGAGTCTCTCTTTTAAATTTTTCACAGTTTATTTCCTCCTGCTTTTTTATTTTACAATCAGTTCTGTTTCAACATTCGCACCGTTCATCGGCGACATATCTGTTAAAGAATTAGTTGTGATTTTAATGGTTGCTTTATATGTCCCTGCTGAAAGTGGCTTTGTAAGTGTTAAGTTGGTTACAGCCTTTCCTGGAGGAACCTGCTTTGATGTATAAATTGTTTCGTTTGTATCTTTAA
>JAVWHI010000092.1:0-5158 GCA_036640155.1 Oscillospiraceae bacterium
AAAAACAATAGTGCGTTATTCACTGTGGAATTTGACGGTGATAATTACGACCAAAAAACTGGTGAAGCAATAAATCAAATACGTGCAACGGTTGATAGAAGTAGTGTTAGAGGAATGGCTGAGGATGCAAGAAACCAGCAAAGTTCCATGACTAACGAGATACTTTTAATAATATTAATTGTATTTCCAATCTGCGTACTAATTTTAATGTTTGCATCAAATTCATGGATTGAGCCGCTAATTTACCTGATAGTAATAGGTGTTTCAATTGTAATAAACATGGGTACTAATGCTTTTTTCGGAAATGTATCTTATCTTACATTTTCAGTGTGCGCAGTACTTCAAATGGCTATTTCGATGGATTACTCGTTATTCATGTCACACAGGTACACAGAGGAACGAGATAGCGGTAAAGATGTAAAGCAAGCTATAATAGCAGCGGTAAAGGGATCTTTTTCATCTATATTTGCAAGTTCATTTACAACATTTGCAGGATTCATCGCACTTGTATTTATGGGTTATACAATAGGTACGGACTTAGGAGTTGTCCTTGCAAAAGGAATTATTTTAAGCTTTATTACTGTTATGGTTTTAATGCCAGTTTTACTAATGATGTTTTCAAAAGTTATTGATAAAACACGACATCGTCCACTTATACCGAAGTTTACAAAACTAGGAAAAATCGTTAGTAAACTTAGATATCCAATAATTTTAGTAGCAATAATCATTACTATACCTGCATTCTTAGGTCAAGCAAAAAACGAATTTTTATATGGAGATACTAGCGCTAGTGGCGCACAAGGCGTTACACATGAAGATAAAACAAAAATGGATGAGACCTTTGGTATTTTTAATCCAATAATTCTTGTGACACCTAAAGATACAATCGAAAATGAAAAGGCATTAGCTGACGATTTAATGTCACAGGAATATGTAAAAGATGCTATGTCTCTTGCAACTGTTGTACCGAGTGGTATGCCACTTGAAATGTTGCCAGCTGAAGTGGTTGAACAGTTCCACTCCAATGATCATACACGTTATATCGTCTCATTGACTATTGATGGTGAAAATTCTCAAAGCTTTCAAGCAGCAGACGAAATTAAGAATTTATTAAACGAAAGATATCCTGATAAATGGTACGCAGCAGGTAATATTATGAGTATTCAGGATATAAAAAATACCGTCGAAAACGATTCTCTTAAAGTTGCACTAGCTTCTATACTTGCTGTAGCACTTATAGTTTTGCTAACGTTTAAAAGTGCATCTATTCCGGTTTTATTAGTACTTGTAATTCAAGCTTCAGTTTGGATTAATATGAGTTTCCCGTATTTTGGCGGAAAGTCGATAATATTTATAGGTTATTTAATTGTGAGTGCAATCCAGCTTGGTGCAACGATAGACTACGGAATTTTAATAACGTCACGATATCTTGAAAATCGTAGCGAACACGATAAAAAGCAGTCAATTATATTAGCTATTGAAAAATCCGGTGGCTCAGTTGTAGTTTCTGCATTAATTTTAGCTGTAGCAGGATTCACATTAGGGTTTGTATCAAAAATGTCGGCAGTTTCCGATATTGGAATACTTTTAGGACGTGGAGCAGCATTATCAGGAGCAATGGTACTTTTAGTACTTCCTGCACTTATTATTCTCCTTGATAAAGTAATCCAAAAAACTACTCTTCACAAAAATAAATGGAAATTAAAAATCGATGAAAAAATAAATAATAAACTTTCGTCGAAAAAAGTTAAATAATCCCCCATAAATTCAGAACTTGTGTTATTAAAAATGTCCGTGCGAAATTGCCCTAATGGGCAAACAGCACAAGCTAATTTTTGCTCTTATCATTTTTTCTACTTTGCGAGATAAGAGTAATCGCTTTTAAAGTTTTATGCCGGCGCAAAGCGGCGGAATGGAGTATAAATATTATGAAAAATAGTTTATTTAAAAAAGTTATTGCCATGGTTTTAAGTATTTCAATGCTTATTTGCATGACTGGAACAATTTTTGCACAAACTTCCACTCAATCACAAACTGTATATGTTTTGCTCGACGAAAACGGTACGCCACGACAAACTATTGTCTCAAGTGACGGTGAGCAGCAAAAAGACGTCACAGGCGAATTACCATATAGTGTTAAAATTAGCTATATGTTAGGTGGCGAGTCTACTCCAGTAAAAGATATGGTTTCTAAAAGTGGAGACGTAAAAATAACTATAGAAATAGCACCTAATGACAAAACTAAAAAATATTATAAAGAAAATCTAGCACTACAAATGCAATTCCCAATAAATATGGCAAATGGCGGTGCAAGCGAAATTGTAGCTGAAGGTTTAACAGCTGTAACAGTTGGTCAAACGCAAACGCTTAGCGCCATTGTTTTACCAGGTAAATCAGCAAAGTATCAAATATCATATAAAACCGAATCTTTTTCACAACAATCAGTAAACTTTATTTGTATGCCTTTTGATATGACTGGTACAATTGACATAGATATGTCTGCAGTAGGCACACAAGTAAAACAATTGCAAAACGGTCTAACACAATATGTTGACGGTGTTTCAAAAGCAAGTGATGGAATAACAAAAGCTAGCGACGGTGTAAAAACGCTTGCTCAAAATGGCTCCCAACTCAGCAAAGGATACGCACAAACTTCAGCCGGTGAACTACAATTAATAGAAGCAATGCTTGCTAGTATGCCTGCACAACAACAAGCGGCATTTGCTCAGCAAGTTGAAATGATAAAAGCTGCTCAAAAACAAATGGGTGATAGTATAGATGCGTATGTAGGCGGAGTTAGCAGTGCAAGTGCAGGACTTGAACAGGCATCTGGCGGAACTGCTGTACTTGCTAAAAGCGGTGTTGTATTAAAAGATGGCGTTAATAAAGCGGTAGCCCCTCTAGAAGAATTGACAGCAAAAGCTCCCGAAAAGGGCGAGCCTGAATCATTTATTTCATCGGATAAAGTATCTCAAATTCAGTTTGTTATGAAAACTGATGCTGTAACATCAAAGCAAATTAAAGCTGATGTCGTTCCGGCTGTTAAACCAAAAGAATCATTTTGGAGAAGACTATTAGCACTGTTTGGATTATAATAACGTCTGCTAAACATTCGTGTATCACATTAAAAGCATTCCTCACAAATGGCAATAAATAATAAAAGCCCTCAAAAATCAAAGATTTTTGAGGGCTTTTTTAACTCTACTTAAGTTAAAAAACTTTTTCATTCACTAGGCATTATATTAAACCGTATTTTTTCTTTGTTCTTTCTAGAATATCTATTACAGGAGGCGCAAAAAACACTAAGAATACACCACTAGCAAGCGCATGTACAAGGTCAAACGGTACTGCTGCGACGTAAACTTTTAAAAATACATCAAAACTCAATTGGTTAAGTGTCGACAAAACCGTAAAGAGATTCATTATTCCTCCATAAATAAAGAATGTAGATAAAACTCCAAATACGCAAATAAAAAGTCTAGTTTTAGGCAAAATATTTTTGCTAAAAATAATGCTTGATATAAATCCAATTATTCCAAAAGCAAACATTTGCCATGGTGTCCATGGCCCTTGACCAAAGAAAAAGTTTGAAACAAAGCCCGAAACAGCTCCAACTAAAAAGGCTGTTTCCCCACCAAAGCAAATTCCTGCAATCACTACAACCGCTATTATAGGTTTAAAATTTGGCAACATAAAAAATGCTGCTCTTCCAACCACAGCAACTGCACAAAGTACAGAAATAATTACAAGTTCACGTGCTTGCGGTCGTCTGCCCTCAAAAGCCATGAAAAATGGTAGCATCATATAACAAATAATTAAAATCCCGGCAACATAGTAGCTTATTTTTTGTGCTGAAAACGTTGCTAAAATAACCGTCAATGGAATAAGAAATAAAATAATAAAAAATGTTAGGAATTTTCTTTTGTTAATAGACTTTTGCATTCAAATATTACCTCCTCATCGGTCACTGCGTTTGGAAACACTTTTCTAGCAATACGGTTTGCGGCAGTTGTATAAAAACTATTCTTAGCAAAAAAAACTTTGCTTTTTTGTGTCGTGGTAATGCTTCCATTAAAAAACATTGAGCAAAAATCGCTGTGTTTTGCTAGAAATTCGATATCATGCGACACGATTACTATAGTTATTCCACGCTCTTGAAGTGAGTACAATATCTGTGCAAATTCTTCTTTAAAACATTGGTCAAGGCCCTTACTAGGCTCATCAAGTAGAATTATTTTAGGCTCACAAAGTAAAATCTTTGCAAGTCCTAAACGCTGCTGTTCGCCTCCGCTTAAATCAAATGGGTGTCGCTCAAGCACAGGCTCAAGTCCTACTTGACTAGCGGTTTTTCTAACTTTTTCTTCCTTTTGTTCAAGAGTAAAATTAGTATCACTAAGCATATCAAGAAGGTCAAGGCGTGCTGTTTTACATGAAAATAGTACCGTTGGATTTTGTGGCAACACTGCTAAATTATTGTGAAAAAGCTCCTTGTCGGATACGTTTTTAAGATTAACATTATTAATTAAAATTTTGCCTCGATACGCGGCAACCTGTCGTGATATTAGCTTAATCAAAGTTGTTTTTCCGGCACCATTCGCACCTACTACTGCATGTATTGTCCCCTTTTTTATGCTAATAGATAAATCACGTACAATATCTTTTCCATTTTTTTCATAGCGAAACCAAACGTCTTTAAATGAAATTATATCTTCGTATTTTGTAGGATTTGTACAAGTGGTGTTATTATCATGCTCATAAAAGGACACTTCTTTGTGTTTATCATGAACATAATCATTAAGAAATTTTCTTCCTTCACGCACGTTTACCGGTAATTCATTTTGTGTTCCCACCGCTTGAGCAATACGCATTGGTGATGGCATTGCCAAAAAAAGTTCACTATTAATTTGTGAAAGATATTTTCCGGCAGTTTTAGGTGAATCACAAACTAGCACCTTGCCATCTTGCATAGCTAAAACTCTATCAGCAAGCGGTAAAACTTCCTCAAGCCTATGTTCGCATAAAATAATAGTCGTACCTAATTCGTTGTTAATCTTACGTAATGTATTAAAAAAATCCGAAGCAGCAATTGGGTCAAGCTGCGAAGTAGGCTCATCTAAAATCAAAACATCCGGCTGACAAACCATTATAGATGCCAAAT
>JAVWHI010000093.1:0-5154 GCA_036640155.1 Oscillospiraceae bacterium
CATTAAATAAACTTACTCTTACCTCGCAAAGCAAAAGAATGATAAGAGTATAAATTATCCATGTGCGGTTTGTCCTTTAGGGCAATTTCGCACGGATATTTGAAATAGTATAAGTTCTGAATTTATTCAGGACTTGTACTCCTATTCTGCCGCTTTGCGCCGACATTAACATTAAATAAACTTACTCTTACCTCGCAAAGCAAAAGAATGATAAGAGTATAAATAACCTATAGTTAAATATTAGTGTGCTTTTTTGGCAAGCCACTTTCTCGTTTTCCTGCGAGCATATCAATCGTGGAAATAAGTGCATACCTTGTATCAATTGGATTAATAACCGATTCAATAAATCCGTCTTTTGCAAGTTCAAATGGACTTGCTAAAGTGTCAATATATTCGTCTTGAAGTGCTTTTCTTGTAGCGTTTGCATCTTCAGTTCCAACAAATCTATCATTCCATAAAAATTCAACCGCTGTCGCAGGAGCTAACGCTCCAACTTGTGCTTGTGGCCATGCGAAAGTGATATCAGCATTAGAGTTTTTCGAAGCAAGAGTTATAAATGCAGGTCCAAACGCTTTTCCTGTAATTACACTTACTTTTACAGTAGTTGCCTCTGCATATGCACTAGAAAGTTTCGCTGCCGCTTTTAATATCGAAACATCCCCAGTTATTTCAAAGCCATCTGTATCAACAAATGTTATTAAAGGAATGTTAAACGAGTCGCAAATTTTTACAAAACGAGCTGTTTTTTCACAAGCATATTTATTTATAAACTCTTTGTTTTGTGTAGCAACTATTCCGGCTGTACTGCCACCCAGGGTAGCAAAAGCTGTCACAATTCCGGCTCCATAAGTTTTACTCAGTTCAGTAACACTATCTTTATCAGCAACCGCATTAATTAAGTCATAAACATTAACATCAGAAAAATCAATGTTATTAATAGCACCTTCATTTTCGCAAAAGTCATAAAACGGTGCAGCCGAAAGATTGTTAAGTGGTAGCATAGAAATTATCTTTGCAGCTTGGTTTATAGCCTCTGTTTCGTTTTCGCAAACAATCGATGCAAGTCCTGAAGCAGCTGCATTTTCTGCACAACCTGCGTTAGCGGTGTTATCACCATTTGCTGATGTGATGAATGGAGCTGTCATAAACATCTGCGCTGTTTTACTCATAATAAGAACGTCAGCGCTTGATGCTAGCAACGCATTTGTGCCTCCACAAGTTCCTAAAACAACAGCAATTTGCACAACTACTCCTGAAAGTTTATTCGACTTCATTAGTATTTCACTGTATGAGCTAAGCATAGCATTTCCCTCATCAATTTTTGCTCCGTTAGAATCAAAAATTGCAATAACAGGAGAGCCAGTTTTAATCGCTAAATCATAAATTTTTATAATCTTCTTTGCATGAGCAACATTTACAGCACCTGCATCTGCACTTATATCTTGTGAAAAAGCATAGACTGTGCTTCCTTGTATTGTTCCATAACCGGCGATAACTCCAGCATTTTTGTCTTCACTTTTTGCAAAAGCATCGATTTCACAAAAACTATTTTCATCAAAAAGTGCTAATAATCTTTTTCTAGCAACATTTTTGATATCAATCGAATCCAAAGTATCTTGTAACTTTGTCATAACGTTTGTGCGACCCATTTTCATACTCCATTCCGCCGCTTTGCGCCGGCATTAAATCTAGGAAAAGTAGCAAAACCCCTATCACGCAAAGTACAGATATGATAAGAGTAAAATGTCCCCTCGCTTACTTTACAAGCAAGCCATTTTGCATGAACAATTAAGATAATATAAAGTCTGCATTCACTTAAAACTTTATAATATGTTTTGCTTTTTTAGACGTAATTTATATAATAAATCTTGCGTACTCAAATAATTATACACGTGTAATTGCTAAATAACAAGGGGTTTTGCTACTTTCTACAATGTTTACACCCAGATAAAAATTCGTTAATATTATTTAGCATATTCGACGAATTAGTTATGAAACTTAACTTACGCAATTCGTCAAAATCGCAACTATTTAAAAACACAATTTTATTTATATTAATAACGCTTAAAGACGATATTACTGCACGAACTAATCCATCTAAAGAGGCACTGTCCGGGTAGGAAATAAAAAGCATTTGTGCTTCATCTACGCAAATATTATAAAGGGCAAAACCTTTTATCTCTTCTTTTTCATAAAGAACATATCCAAATCCTGCGTTTGTTTTTGCGTGTTCATTCAGCTTTTGCAGTTGTGAGCTGTCTTTTATGGGTAAAAGTTGTACCATAACAAAGGTGCGTTTGCACCCGACACCTACCTTTTTATTTTCTTATTGGCTTTTCAATTGCTGTTCTTATAGCTTTTAATTCTTCTTTTGATAACTCTCGTGTGGTTCCTGGCTTTAACATGCCAAGTTTTAGCGGACCTATTGCAATTCTTTTTAATCTTGCTACTTCAAGTCCCACCGCTTCACACATTTTCCTGATTTCACGGTTACGTCCTTCTCGTATTACGATTTCTAGCACTACACGATTCGGCTCTTTGGTCAAAACTTTTATTTGTGAGGGTGCAGTTCTTCTTCCATCAATATAAAGTCCTTCACTCATTTTTGCCGCTTGCTCATCGTTTATATCAGGTCTCACAGTTACCCTATATGTTTTTGTGACATGGCGACTAGGATGCATTAAGTCATTAGCAAAATCACCGTCACTTGTGAATAGTAAAAGTCCCTCTGAATTCATGTCAAGTCTGCCTACAGGATAAACTCGTTGTGAGAGCTTTGGTAAAAGTTCAGTTACACAACGTCTTCCTAATTCATCAGACATTGTTGTAACATAACCTCTAGGTTTATTTAACATTAAATAGACATGCTCTTTTTTTGGTGTAAAGGCAATTTCTTCACCGTCAACAGTAATCAAATCGTATTTTGCATCAACCTTTTGACCGATTAGTGCCGGGTGACCATTAACTTTAACTTTGTGATGTTCTATTAATTCCTCTGCTTTTCTGCGTGAACAATAGCCACTTTCGGCAATGATTTTTTGAATCCTAACTTTTTCCATACTTTCCCTCCGATAAGTTTAAATGCTTATCATTTTAATATTGTTTTTAAAAAATCTCTTATTTTTTCTAAAAATGTTTTTGCCTTTGCGTTTTTATTTATTGGTATATCCGCCGCCGCCACTAAATCAGTTACAGCGACAATATTCCCATCTAAAACATGTTCAATTTGACCAACAAGTTCACCTTTTTTTATTGGAGCATAATAAAACTTATCGGCTATTATATTGCTTGTAAGCTTATCTAGCTTACTTTTCTCTATTGGAGCAGTGGGTTTAGACAGTGCTTCAAGTTCTATTTTTTTTTGCGTACCACCCACAACATTAAGAAATATATTTTCAAGTTGTGCCTCGATTAGCGTTTTAGGTGTATTTGCAAAGCCATAATCAAAAAGCGTTTTTTGGTCTTGCCAGTCGTTTGGTGCATTTAACGTAACACAAACAAGTGTCACACCGTCATTTTGTGCAGCACCAACAAGGCACCTACCAGCTTTTTTTGTAAATCCTGTTTTTATTCCAAAACATTCATCATAAAGACTTAAAAGTTTATTATGATTGGTAAGTCTTCTTCTTTGCATAGGATTTCCAAAAGTTACAGTTGCATTTTGCATTTTGCATATGTTTACAAAATTTTCGTTTTTAATCGCCTGTCTAGCCAAAAGTGCCATATCATATGCAGTTGAAAAATGTATATCAGCATCTAGTCCAGAGGGCGTTGTAAAACTTGAATTATTCATGCCTATTTTTTTAGCACGCTCATTCATAAGTAAAGAAAATTTCTCACAGCTTCCTGCAATTCTAGTTGCAGCGGCATTAGCAGCATCATTGCCTGAGGGTAGTAGCATTCCATACACTAGTGCCTCAAGCGTTACTTTGTCGCCTACCTGCAACCCCATTGATGAGCCTTCCACCATAATCGCATTTTTATCGACTTCAAAGTATTCATATAAATTTGGCTGTTCGAGTGCAATAAGTGAAGTTAAAATCTTTGTTGTGCTTGCAATTGGAAGTTTATCATTCATGTTTTTACTGTCAATAACCTTGCCGGTGAGACTTTCCATAATAACATAGGATTTTGCAGAGATTTCGGTTGACTTTGTCGTCTGAGCTTTACTTATTTGTACAGTGTTACACATAAGTGCCGCCGACAATATCGCCATGCTAATAATTCTAATCAGTTTTAACATAAAACCACCTGCCTAACTAAAGTGTATGCAGGTGGCTATTTGTCCTATTATTACTTTACAATATCTGCATCGTTACTAACTTCTTTTTCTTTTTGTTGTTTTTCCTTACCAGAAGAAAACAATGAGGAGATTTTATCTATTACATCTGGAACAATATTTACCATTCTATCTGCTGTATTTTCATTAGTTGCAAGCTGAAGTATTTTAACTTCACCGCCACTGACAACTAAAAATGCTAATGGCTGTATTGAAACACCTGCTCCTGATGCCCCTCCGAACAGTTCTTTTGGCGTTTTTGAGGGAAAGTCCGAGCCTCCTGAAGCAAACCCAAAACCTACCTTTGAAACAGGAATAATTACCGTTCCATCTGGCGTTGTAATTGGATTTCCTATAATAGTATTAACATCCACCATTTCTTTGATTTTTTGCATTGTTGTTCCCATTAAGCCCTGTATTGGATGATCTGCCATAAGTTTTACACTCCTATCTTTTCAACCTTTTTTGTATTTCTACTGCTTTTAGTAATAGTATTTGCCACAAATTTGGAAAAAATTCTTATGCCTGCAAAAAGTACAACATAGAGTCTTATTTTAACCTTGAAAGCTATATCATACTTTGCCTGTCCTGTAACAAAGTCAGGCGAAATATTAACGCACTTGATTTTTAACTTTATCAAATTGTCTAGGTGAGCAAGCAAATTATAAATGCCTGCCGACACTTGTCCATATTTAATCGCTGTTTTATCAGCGTCATCGTCACTTACTGTCATATTAATAAAAAGGGAAGTGATTCTCACTTTTTTTAACAAGTATTTTGCAGGCTCAAATGCCGCTTTTATAAGACTTAGTATAGTTTGTACAGTTTGAGCAAAGGTTTCAGGCTTAACCGGCTTTTGTTTTTCGGTTTCATTT
>JAVWHI010000094.1:0-5056 GCA_036640155.1 Oscillospiraceae bacterium
TGTAGCATTAGGAAACTATGTGCGAAGTGCGTTAGTGAGCATAGAAAACGTATTAATACCGGCAGGGCTTAAAAAACACGGTTCAAGTAAAGGGGCAGCACTAGCAAGTTATGGAATGATAAAAGGTATGGTTATGCCGATACTTACTTTTCCCTCAGCGATACTAGGTGCATTTTCCTCGCTACTCATACCGGAAGTGAGTGAAAATAACGCAGTCAACAATCGCAGTAAAATCGAATATATAATAGATAAATCGCTAGGTGCGACTTTGATTTTTTCGGTTATAGTGACCGTGGTATTTTTTTGTTATTCAAAAGAGATAGGAAACATTTTTTATAAAAGTGAACAGTGTGGGAATTTAATGCTTATTTTAACGCCATTAATACCCTTATTATACCTAGACAGTATAGTTGATAGCTTGTTAAAGGGGTTAAATCAGCAGTTAAGTGCAATGAAGTACAACACAGCAGACAGTGTAATAAGAGTAATTTTGATTTACTTTTTAGTGCCGAATTTAGGAGTTTGGGGATATATAGCGGTGCTATTTGTAGGAACTATATTTAATTTCTCGATGAGTTTAAACCGTTTAATAAAAGTAAGTCAGGTGAAAATAAAGTGGGATAAGTGGGTTATAAAACCGCTAATTGGAGCAGGTGTAGCGGTGCTAATAACTAAGACGGTGTTTTTAATTTTTAAAGACTTTGGAATGGGTATGACGGTAGTAACGTTTATAAAAATAGGAATAATTTTAGTGTTTTATTATATTTTTTTGCGTATGTTAGGTGTAATAACTAAAAAAGAGGTTTTGTGGATTAAATACGCCTTGCAAGGCATTAAAGGGTAAAAAATTAAAACTGGACATACAAACAAGTGAAATCCTACTCATATATTTAAATAGAGAAAGGGTGATAACATGTTTTCAGAACTTATTTCAATGGCGTTGTCGAATTTACTTTATTTAGCACTGCACGTTGAGGGCAACGGGTCTTTTCCAAAGCCATTGACTTTAAAGATGGAGCAGGAATATTTTGCACTAAAAGAAAAGGGAGACAATAACGCAAAGAATAAACTAATAGAGCATAATTTAAGGTTGGTGGCGCACATAGTTAAAAAGTACTACTCGGTCACAAACGACCAAGACGATTTAATATCTATAGGAACAATAGGACTAATAAAAGCTGTGAATACATTTAGTTATGAAAAAGGGACAAAGTTTGCAACATATGCCTCACGCTGCATAGAAAATGAGATACTAATGCACTTTCGCAACATCAAGAAGTCAGCTAACGACGTGTATATCAGTGACCCCATTGACTCAGATGGTGAGGGAAATTCTGTAACGTTACTTGATGTTGTTTCGGACGAGGAATCGATAATAGACAATATCGATTTAAAGATGAAGTCCGAGCAATTACATAAATATATTGATGCACATTTAGCAAGCCGTGAAAAGAAAATAATCGAGATGCGTTATGGCTTAAATGGAAAGCAGCCGCTAACACAGCGAGAAATAGCACAGTCGCTTAAAATATCACGTTCTTACGTAAGCCGGATTGAAAAAAAGGCGCTTTTATGTTTAAGGCACCAGTTTGAAAAAGCGGATAAAGCGTGTAAATGCAAGGTGTAAAAAAACTCCCTCACGTTTAGTAAGTGTTTCTTACTTAAAAACGTGGGGGAATAAAATTTAGTTTTTATCTTGATTTCTTATATCAATGCGTTTTATTTTACCTGTAACGGTTTTAGGAAGCTCAGTCACAAACTCGACAATACGAGGGTATTTATAAGGAGCAGTCGTTTTCTTAACAAAGTTTTGGATATCTTTTTTAAGTTCATCTGATGGGGAATATTGACTCGTTAAAACGATAGTAGCCTTAACCACTTGCCCTCTAATCGGGTCAGGCGCACCGGTAACAGCGCACTCTAAAACAGCAGGGTGTTCCATTAAAACACTCTCGACTTCAAAAGGGCCTATTCTGTAACCCGAAGCTTTAATTATATCATCGTTTCTACCAACGTACCAAAGATAACCGTCTTCGTCTTTATAAGCGGTGTCTCCTGTGTGATAAACACCGAATCGCCAACAATCCTTAGTTTTTTCTTCGTCTTTATAGTACTGTGTAAAAAGTCCGACTTGCTTTTTATTTTGCGGTGGTCTTACAACGATTTCACCAACAATTCCATCTTCAACCGAGGCACCAAATTCGTCAACAATATCAATGTCAAAAAGAGGTGAAGGTTTACCCATAGAGCCGGATCTTGGTGAGGTGCCAACTAAATTGCCGATAAGCATCGACGTTTCCGATTGACCGAAACCTTCCATAATATCAAGTCCAGTGACCTCTTTAAACTTATTATAAACTTCATTATTTAAAGCTTCACCGGCAGTAGTAACGTGCTGTAAAGACGACAAATCGTAGGTAGACATACCCTCTTTAATGAAGAATCTAAATACAGTAGGGGGCGCACAAAAAGTTGAGATTTTATATTTTTCGATATGAGCTAGCAAATCCAGAGGTTTAAACTTATCAAAGTCGTAGGTAAATAAGCCGGCGCCCATAAACCATTGACCGTATATTTTACCCCAAGATGCCTTTGCCCAGCCGGTATCAGCAACGGTTAAATGCAGTCCATTCGGGTCGCAAGTGTGCCAATATTTCGCTGTAACAATGTGACCTAGTGGATAAGTATAGTCGTGCATAACCATTTTAGGGTTACCCGTAGTGCCGGAGGTAAAAAACATTAACATATCGTCAGTAGCGTGAGTTTGCACTCTTTTAAACTCATCACTTTCATTTTCTATACCGTCAGCAAAATTAAGCCAACCGTCTTTATGCGCACGAACTAAAACTTTAATTTTAATTTCATCGCACTTAGTTTGAGCAATGTCTACAAAGTCGCTTAATTTATCGCAAGTAGCAGTGCAAATAATCGCTTTAATGTTAGCCGATTTTGCTCTGTAAACGATATCTTTAGTTGTAAGCTGGATTGTAGCAGGAATAGCAATTGCACCGATTTTGTGTAAAGCTAATATACAAAACCAAAACTCGTAATGACGTTTTAATAAAAGTAAAACTTTGTCGCCTTTTTTAACTCCGTTTTTAACTAAAAAGTTAGCGGTTTTGTTGCTGTACCGGCTCATATCGCCAAAGGTAAAAACTTTTTCGTCTCCACTTTCGTCAGTCCAAACCATGGCACGACGATTAGGCTCGTTTTTAGCGATTTCGTCTATAACATCATAAGCAAAATTAAAGTTATCATCGTAATGAACATCAAATTTGGTGAGTATTCCTTGCTCGTCAAACTCTTCAGTGCAGTATTTTTTATATAAATTTTCCATATAAGCTCCTTTATAAAACGATATGTTTATATTATATTGTCTTTTCTAGTAAAAGTCAACCGCAAGACTATCCAATCTTTTTTCCTTAAAAGGCTTAATATATTATCATACATATAGTGAAAAAACGGTTAAGCACTTCGCACAAAAATGCGAATATACCTAACCGTTTTATAGTTATTATTTATATAGTCCCGCACTAACGTCACAAACAGTAGTTAGTGACTTTAATTAAAGGCATTACACTTTTTATCTATATAGTCCACGGTCTTCATAAGAAGTATGTAAAACCTCGTGAGCCATAAGAGATCCAGGTTTATTTAAAAAGTGTTCGTAAATATCTTTAACCACAGGGCTATCGTGTGATTTTCTAAGTGGTAATGAATTATACTCGTCATATAAAGCTTTAGCTCAAAGAGCATTTAATTCAACATTGTTTCTAACTTCAGCAGACTGAATAGGTTGACCGCCACCGTTGACACAGCCACCCGGACAGCCCATGATTTCAATAAAGTGGTAGTTAGCTTTTCCGGCTTTAATGTCGTCTAAAAGTTTTCTAGCGTTAGCTAGTCCTGAAACTACAGCGACTTTAACGTCAAGTGTACCCACCATGTAAGACGCCTCTTTAATACCATCTGTACCACGAACTTCGGTAAAGTCTAGTGCATCACCCTCAAGTTTAGTGCCTGTTAAGGATTCAACAGCAGTTCTTAAAGCGGCTTCCATAACGCCACCGGTAGCACCGAAAATAGCGCCGGCACCGGTGCTTACTCCTAGAGGCGAATCGAAGTCCTCGTCAGGTAGTTGACTAAAGATGAAACCTGACTTTTCTATCATTCTTGCAAGTTCACGAGTGGTAATAGCAACATCTATGTCAGGAATGTCATCGCCTACTGCTGATTGGTCGTTTCTTTTAGCCTCAAACTTTTTAGCAGTACATGGCATAACGCTTACAACGAAAATGTTTTCAGGTTTTATTCCCATTCTTTTAGAGTAATAAGTTTTAACTATAGCACCAAACATTTGTTGAGGTGATTTACAAGTTGAAAGATTAGGAATAAATTCAGGGTAATAGTGTTCGCAAAATTTAACCCAACCAGGTGAGCAAGAAGTAATAAGAGGAAGCCCTTTGCCTTTTTTCACTCTTTTTATAAACTCAGTTGCCTCTTCCATAATAGTTAAGTCGGCACTAAAATCAGTATCAAATACTTTAGTGAATCCTAGTCGTCTTAGTGCAGCGACCATTTTACCTTTAACATTTGTGCCGATTGGCATGCCAAAAGCCTCGCCTAAAGTAGCTCTAATTGACGGTGCTGTGCCAACAACGACGTGCATATCAGGGTCATTTAAAGCTTTCCAAACTTCAGCGGTATCGTCTTTTTCAGTTAAAGCGCCGGTAGGGCAAGCGACAATACACTGTCCGCATGAAACGCAAGAAGTTTCGCCTAACTCTTGTTCAAAAGCACAACCAATGTGTGTTTTAAAGCCACGGTCGTTAGGACCTATAACGCCGATAGATTGAGTTTTAGTACATGCAGCGACACATCTTCTGCAAAGAATACATTTATTGTTATCACGTACCATGTGAGTAGCTGAACTATCTATTTCATAAACTTCTTTTTCGCCGAGGTATTTATCTTCGCAGTCCACGCCATATTCATGGCAAAGGGCTTGAAGTTCGCAACTACCGTTTCTAACGCAGGAAAGACATTTTTTGTCGTG
>JAVWHI010000095.1:0-5040 GCA_036640155.1 Oscillospiraceae bacterium
CAAAAACTATAGGTAACTATAATGTTTTACAATTTATGAAATAATACGCTAATAAGTTTTTATAGTAAAACCTAGCTAGTTTATTACTCAGCTATATCTAAACTACATTTTAGCTTTAGAAAAACCTAAAACATCAGGAGATCCTGTTCACAGTTGGACAAGTATAAATGATATAGTACTTGATGAAACCAATATTAACAACTGGATTATAGTATACAAATTTGAAAATGAGATAATGGCTATGTACATTTCAAAGGCAGTGATCACTGAGATACTTTCTAAAATGGAGTGAGCGGTATAGTACAGTTAATAAAACGTGCAAAACTGCATCGTGTTGTTGGTAGCACACCGGAGTTAAAAATGCTATCATATAAGGGAACTAAAGATATTGAGGAGGATATGCTGTGAATTTAGGAAACAATTTATTTAATGCAAGGAAAGCCAAAGGGCTCTCGCAGGAAATGGTAGCTGAAAAGTTGGGAGTAAGCAGACAAACTATTTCCAAGTGGGAGACAGACGAAACATTGCCCGATATTCGTCAGTCAAAAAGGCTTGCCGTTTTGTACGGTTTATCGCTAGATGAACTGATTGAATTTGACATTGATACAAAGGAAATTCAAGAAGCCATCGATAGGACGAGTGACGAGGTGACCGATAAAATAGACTGGACAAAGGCGTGGAGCAAAAAATATCCCATTCTCGCCCAATATCAAAACGAGATTGAGACCTCGTTTTATGCGACAGAGCTGCGCAAACTGCTCCGTGATTTGGAAGCGAAATATGGCTATGATGAATTGGACTCTCTCCTTGTACTGAAAGATATTTTGGCGACTGTTTGGAAAAACAGGAAAGCGAAGCCCATTTAAATGTACCTTGTTGAGTCGATTAAAAAATTATGATTACAGTCAAAACGGAGCATATTTCATTACGATATGCACACAAAACATATTAAGAAAATTATCACAAATTGTAGGGGAACGGTCTTGACCGTTCCCTTTTATCGCCCTCACGCCCTCGTCCTCATTCCTCTCGTTCATGCCACCCCACCGTCCGCCCCACACCCCTCACACCCTCGCCCACACGCCATCACGCCCCAAAACGCTCGAAAAAACACTTATTTCCTCGAATTGTGGTTTTTGCACAGTTTAGCGAAAATACCTAACGAAAGTACGCTTTTAAGACGAATTTGAGTGATATTTACTGTTTGTTCACATAAAATAGTTACAAATGTGTTACAATTAGTTACAAGTTGGTGTGACACAAAGCCGGCATATAATATTTTCGCAAAAAAATATAGACTTTTTACGTAAATGTGTTGCTTTTTCATAAAAAATTATGTAAAATAGAAGTAATTAGGTACGCAGTCTAATCGATTATGGAAAAGCAGGAGCGTTTTTTGTTTTTTTATGAAAAGGTTTGACGTGTGTGACTTAAATTTACGTGCTACAGGTCAAATAAATATAAAATAATATATAAATAAAAGGGGAAATTATTATGTCAAATAGACTATTTCAAGGCGTCGTTCACCAAATGCGTGACACGATAAACAGAGTTATAGGAGTTGTAGACGACTCAGCATCAATTATAGCTTGCAGTGAACTTTCAAAAATTGGTTTTGTAAATGAGTTCATAGCATTTGACTTAGAAGGCTCACATGAGGCGTTTATCCGTGATGGATATACCTATAAACCGTTTGGCTCTCATATTAAACCTGACTTTGCTGTTTTTGTTGAGGGTACAGACGACATGGCACTTAAGTATGCGCAAATTCTTGCCATTTCACTTTCAAGCATAAAGCAGTACTACGACGAAAAATACGATAGAAATAATTTCATTAAAAATGTTGTTTTGGACAATATTTTACCGGGTGATATATTCATAAAAGCACGTGAATTGCATTTTAATACTGATGTAAACCGTGTAGCGTTTTTAATTAGAATTTTGTCGATGAATGACGTTTCAACGTATGATGTTGTGCAAAACCTTTTCCCTGATAAGCAAAAAGATTTCGTCTTTAACATTAGTGAAAATGACGTAGTTTTAATTAAAGAAATTAAGTCAACTATTGATGTTAAGGACCTAGAAAAGCTTGCAGGCTCTATAGTAGATACACTTAGCGGCGAATTTTATACAAAAGCTACAGTTGGTATAGGAACATCAGTAACTGGAATTAAAGACCTTTCACGTTCGTTTAAAGAAGCACAATTAGCTCTAGAAGTTGGCAAAGTGTTTGATACAGAACGCAATATTGTTTCTTATGATAATTTAGGTATTGCAAGACTAATATACCAACTTCCAACTACTTTATGTCAAACATTTTTACGTGAAGTTTTCAAACAAGGCTCAGTTGACTCACTTGATCATGAAACATTATTCACAATACAAAGATTTTTTGAAAACAACCTAAACGTGTCTGAAACTTCAAGAAAACTTTTTGTACACCGTAACACGTTGGTTTATAGACTTGAAAAAATCAAAAAAGTAACAGGATTAGATTTAAGAGAATTTGATCATGCAATAGTATTTAAAATAGCACTAATGGTAAAAAAATATTTAGTAGCAAACCCTGACCAGTTTTAAGAGTTAGTAAAACTTTTTTAACCTTGTTTAAACAACAATTCGGTGTCACTAACTTTTACTTACTAGAGCTTTTATAAGCAAAAGTTGGTGACACAGATTGATGTTTTTAACAAAATAAATAATGAAGGAGAGCAGTTGTCGTGATAAAACTTGAAAACGTATCATTAAAATACAATGACATAACAACGGCTCTAAATGAAATAAATTTAGAAATTGACAAAGGGGAATTTGCTTTTATTGTAGGCTCCTCAGGGGCGGGAAAAAGTTCAGTAATAAAACTTTTACTTCGTGAAATTGTAGCTACAAGTGGCAATGTTTTTGTAAATGGCGAAGACGTAGGGCTGTTAAAAAACAGGCAGATTCCATATTATAGACGAAAATTGGGCGTTGTATTTCAAGACTTTAGATTGATTCCGAATATGACGGTTTACGATAATGTTGCATTTAGTATGCGTGTTACAGATGCAACGAATAAGGAAATACGCTCAAGGGTGCCATATATACTTAATTTAATGGGACTAGAGCATAAAGCAAGACGTTTTCCAAACGAAATTTCAGGTGGTGAGCAGCAGCGTATAGCGCTAGCACGCGCACTTGTAAATGACCCACCAATAATAATAGCAGACGAGCCAACGGGAAATATTGACCCGGAGCTATCATATGAAATAGTTGAGCTTTTAAAAGGTATTAACCAGTGTGGGACAACCATTTTAATGGTTACGCATGAACATGACATGGTACATTATTTTGGAGGCCGCACAATCAACATTGAAAATGGAAAAATCGATTTTGATGGTATAATCCCCGGGATTAACAAAAGATAGCGGTCGGTTTGTCAAAGATATTCTAATTGCATAAAGAAAGTGAGAAAAAGGTGTCTTTGTGCTATTTTGGTCTCTACCAAAAGAAAGGAATAGATTAATGAAAGGCTCAAGTTTTAAATATTTATGTAAAGAAGGTTGTAAAAACCTTTGGTTTAACCGTGTCATGGCAGTAACTTCCATTGCTATTTTAACCACGTGTTTAATACTGGTTGGAGCAGCGTATTTAATAACAATAAATGTAAATAAAATTGTAGGTTACGTGCAAAGTGAAAGTGAGATAGTAGTTTTCCTTAAGGAAGTAGACGAGGCAAAAAGGAAAGAGATACAAGCTAATTTTGAAAAAAATCCAGAAATATCGTCAGTTGAGTACACCTCAAAAGAGCAAGGCTTAGAAGATGCAAAAGAATTAATTGGTGATTCAGGATATTTATTGGATGGATATAAAGATAGAAACCCTATACCGGAATCGTTTGTGATAAAAATAAAAGACATTGCAAAAACCGCAGACTTAGCGGAAGAATTTCGGGCTATTGAGGGAGTTGACGTAGTAAAAGCGGCGGTTGACGTTGCAGACACGTTGGTTTCACTTAAAAAAATGATTAACACATTTGGTATGGTAATAGTAGGTGTGTTGGTTATAGTATCAGTAGTAATTATTTCCAACACCATAAGGGCGACAATTTTCACAAGAAGAAAAGAAATCAACATTATGAAATATGTTGGAGCGACAAATTCGTTTATAAGAATACCGTTTGTAGTAGAGGGCTTTTTATTAGGCTTAGTGTCAGCGGTACTAGCGTTTTTACTCATATGGGGTGGCTACACGTGGATTGTCTCAGCAGTAGCAACAGACTCATCACTCTGGCTTAATTCGGCACTTGCAAACATCATACCGTTTAAGCAAATAGCGTCACAAATAGCGTTATTTTTTGCAGGGGCTGGGGTAGTCGTGAGTACGATAGGAAGTATAATAAGCATAAAAAGTCACGTAAAAGTTTAGTTTTAGTGGCATTAGCGCAAAAAGCGTAAAAAGTGGCATTAGCGTAAAATAAGAAAAAACTTATTTAGCGTGATGCAATTTAGCTTTTTTAAAAAATAAGGCGTGAAAAACTAAGCTGTGCCTGAGGGCGTGAAACAAGAAAATCACTTAAATTAGGAGGTGTTTTTTTGGCAAAGATATTTAATAAAAACAAAAAGCGACTAGTAGCGTTATTATTAATAGGAGCAATGCTTTTAGCAGGAGTGTCCGCATTTTTTGCACAGGGAGCATTTGCAGACCAAATAAGTGATCTTGAAGATAAGCAAGGAAGCATACAAAATCAAATCAATGAAATAAACAAGCAACTTGCACTAACGAAAGATAAAATCAACAAAGAGGCAAAGAGTGCTGAAGAAACAGCTGATAAAATTGCTGAAAAGCGTTATCAAATAGACTTATATGCGCAGAAAATAGCACTTACTGAAGAAAACATAACGCAAAAGCAAGCAGAGATAGACGAAAAACTTGCGAATATAGCAGAAAATGAAGACTTATTTGCAAAAAGGGTAAGAGCGATTTATATAGCCGGTGCAGATTCGACGTTGAATGTACTTTTAGGTGCTAAGAATTTCTCTGACTTTTTATCACGCGCTGAAC
>JAVWHI010000096.1:0-4984 GCA_036640155.1 Oscillospiraceae bacterium
TATACCGGTAGCGTTGTAAATCTACCGCCAACTGCAAGAGGAACACCATAATCAGTGAAAATCATAGTGAAAACTGCAAAAGTTGCTGAAATAAGAGGTCTTTTCATGTACTGCATTGTAACCGCAAAAAAAGTATTTGCTGTTGGAATACCCAGTACTTTTGCCGATTCATACATTGTGGCATCAGCATATTTCATAGCATCAGACAGCATTAAAAAAGCAATTGGAAATGAGTAAAGTATTGAGCCTAAAACTATACCTGTAAAACCGGTAAGTCCTATATTAATACCAAACAATTTTGTGAATATACCATTTTCTCCGAAAATATTAATAAGTCCCATACCATGTGAAATTGATGGTATCAACATTGGTAGTGCAAGCAAAACCGAAATTGCACCTTTACATGGGATTCTACTGCGATTAATCGCAAACGCCAATATATACGCAAGTAAAACAGAAATAACAGTTGAAATAATTGTTACACTAAGCGAATTTTGTACTGTTTTTGCAAACTGTTGTGTAAATACAAAGCTTGAAACTGTATCCCATTTTATTTTTGAAAACATCATGAAAATTGGCAAAAAAACAGTAACACAAAAAAACGCAATGAGAACAAATTTAACTGAGCCGGAAAATACTTTTGATTTGCTCATAGTTATACACCTGCGCTCTCTTTTATAGACACCATCTTTTCTTCAAGATGAGCTCTAACAAAGTTATCAACAAATTCGCACGATGGAGAGCTATATATTTCTTTTGGTGTTCCGATTTGTAATATGTTACCGTCGTTCATAACCAAAATCCGATCAGACATTGAAAATGCCTCTTCTTGGTCATGTGTAATATAAATCATCGTTATTCCAAAACGTTTTTGAATTTCCTTTATTTCTTTTCTAAGTGCCACCCTATTTGCAGCATCAAGTGCCGACATTGGCTCGTCAAATAAGATTATGTCCGGACTTAAAGCAAGCGTTCTTGCTATTGCAACACGCTGTTGCTGACCGCCTGAAAGCTTGTTTGGCTTTTTACTCATATGCTCTGTCAATCCAACTTTTTTTATTATGTCAATAGCTATTTCCTGTGCTTGAGCTTTTAAGTTCTTTTTGAATTTTAATGCGTACATAACATTTTGTAGCACTGTCATGTTTGGAAAAAGTGCATAGTTTTGAAACACAATTCCCATTCCTCTATCTGATGGACTTAGTCCGCCTATATCTACGTTATCTTTTAATATTGTACCACAATCCGCCCATTCGATGCCAATTAATATACGTAAAAGTGTTGTCTTTCCGCAACCAGACGGTCCTAACATTGACAAAAACTCGCCTTCATTTACATTAAAGTTTATATTATTTAAAACCACTTTATTACCAAAAGTTTTTGTCATGTTGCTAATTTGAAGCTTAAAAGACATGTGATTACCCCTTTAAAATTGATTTGGTCCTTGAATTTACGCAAATTAATAAAAATATGCGTACTTTAACAAGCCCACGATATGTGTTCATACACTAATAATATCACACCTGAATGAACGTGTCAAGAAAAGTAAAAAAATAAAAAAGCATAAAGCATTTAAATGTTTTATGCGAAAAAATAATATGATTTTATTGTATAACTATGCAATTTTTACCCATTTCTTTAGCCCTATAAAGATTGATATCTGCTTTGTGAATTAATTCTTCCTCTGTAAAGTTTTCTAAGTCGGTTAAAAATGCACATCCAATGCTTATAGTTATTTTAACATCGATGTTCTTACTAAAAGTTAGTGCTTCGACTTCATCTAATATTTTTTTAAGGCGTTTGTTAAAGTTTTCTTTTGTCATTCCTTTTTGCACTAGTACAAACTCGTCTCCGCCATATCTTGCAACAAAATCGCCTCTGGAAATACTGATATTCTTTTTAATTAACGACACAATTCTAGTCAAAACATTGTCGCCTAATCTGTGTCCAAACGCATCGTTTACTGATTTAAATTCGTCTACATCTATCATAGCTAAGCATAGCTCTTGCTTAGTTGAAACAGCGTCAACAACTTCATAAAGTAAATGCTCATTTAAGTATAAACGATTGTACGCCTTTGTAACTGGGTCTATATAAAGTCTTTGGTTATATTCACATATTTTTTCAGCAAACGAACTCGTTGCACAACAATCAACAATTACGTTATTATCGATTTTATTGACTAATTCTAGAATTAATTTATTATTATTTACTTCAATATACTGCGAAGTTATGTATATCTCGTCACCTGAAAATTCAAATTTACAAGTTGTAGATTTTTCTATTAACGCAATGAGCGAAGTACTGTTGCTAGGCTGTTCTCTGGAACTAACACATATATCAGTATATTCAGTGTAAAATATTGCTTCATCTTCAGAAAAATTACAAATAGCCGGTACTGTTGGGTCAACTATTCGCACAATATTAAAAAAGTCTTGCAATGTGTCAATCGTTTGTAAAAGTTCAGATACAGTATAAGTAACCTTCATTTTTCCACCCTTAATCATATTTTTAATAAATAAAACCTGTATTACAGCACTAGAAGCCTGCTTTTTTTCACATTAAGAAAAAATTGCAAACTCTAACTGCTTAGTAAAATATTTAGACTGTTTTACCTTAAATTAACATCCCGTAAAGTAAAACATTAAAGAAAAACATTAAATTTTGTAATATTTTAATTCATTTATAGTATATACCATTAATTTACATTTGTCAAGAGCAATTATATAGTAGCGTTACTCTTGCATTTGCGCCCACAGTAAAAATGCGTTTTCGTGTAATACTTTTTTATCTTCAAGTTTTGCACAAAAGTCGGTCAATTTTTCATAATCAGCCGCAACCTCTGGCAAAGCAATACTTTTTTCAAGTTCTGCTATTTCTTTATCAAGTTGTTCTATTTCATTTTCAAGGCGTAAAATTTCTCTTTTTTGCTTTACGTCCTCACTTCGTTGCTGTTTAGAACGAAAATTTGAGTTTGTTAATTCGTCCTTTTTTTCTTTTTTATTGCACTCCACTATTGGAATCAACTTGCTTTTTTCTATATAATCATCATATCCACCGACGAAGGTATTTATCTGTTGATGTTGCATTTCTATTATTTTAGTCGGGATTTTATTTAAAAAATATCTATCATGCGACACAAATATTAAAGTACCATCAAATTCAATTAACGCTTTTTCTAAAGCTTCTTTACTTTGCAAATCAAGATGGTTTGTTGGTTCATCAAAAAGCAAAGTATTTGCGCCTTGGGTCATCATTATAGCTAAGGATAGTCTAGCCTTTTCGCCACCACTCAATACAGAAACTTTTTTATAAACTGCATCTCCAGTTAATAGCATCTGTCCTAAAATAGCTCGTACTTTAAATTCAGGAAGGTAAGTAAAACGTGACCACAACTCATCTAACATAGTGTTTTGCGGGTTTAAGTTTTGATTTTCCTGATCATAGTAACTTATGCTAACATTATTACCCCAGACTATATCGCCTTTTTGTTTTATCTGATTTAATAAAGATTTAAGTAAAGTTGACTTTCCGATTCCATTTTGTCCGATAATGGCAATCTTTTCGCCTTTTTTGACCTCAAAGTTTATGTTTTTACATAAACAAAGCTCGTCATCTTGTCCTACCACCAACGACAAATCGCTCACCGATAGCACGTCTTTTACTGAGCTTTTTTCATATTCAAACTTGAATTTTGGCGTTTCATTAAATTGTACCGGCTTTACTACCCGTTCTAAATTATCAAGCTGGTGCAACCTACTTTTTGCACTATTAGACGTTGATGCTCGTGCTAAATTTTTATCAACATATAAAAGCATGGAATTTATTTTATTTTGCTGTATATCATATTCCTTTTGCTGGCGTATTATTCTTTCAGACTTAAGTTTCTTATACTTTGTATAGTTTCCTTTATAAGTACAAAGTTCTTGCTGTTCGATTTCCCATATTTTATCGACCATTTTATCTAAAAAATATCTATCATGAGAAACAACAAGTAGTCCGCCTTTATAGCTCTTTAAATAATCTTCAAGCCACATTAAAGTTTTAAAATCAAGATGGTTAGTCGGCTCATCAAGAATCAACAAATCAGGATGCTCAAGTAAAAGTTTTGCAAGTGCAAGCCTTGTCTTTTCTCCGCCACTTAAAGAATTGATTGTAAGATTATAAGACTTATCTTTAAATCCCATTCCATTTAGAATTGTTTTAATTTTTACATCTATTTGATAGCCATCTTTATGTTCAAACAGCTCTAAAAGCTCACTATATGTTTTAGTTAAATTATTATATAAATCGTCATGCTCTTGCATAGACGACATCTTTTTTTCAATTTGACGCATCTTTTCTTGTATTTGCAAAACGTCCGAAAAAACTGACTTCATTTCGTTTATTATAGTATTTTCAATTTGAAGACCTGAATTTTGTCTTAAAAATCCTATCGTCATACCGGATTTGCAAAACACTTCACCTGAATCAGGTGAAAGCTCTTTATTGATTATATTTAAAAGCGTCGATTTTCCGACACCGTTAATTCCTATAAGTCCAATTCTGTCACGTTCTTCTATCGAAACATTAACATTTTCAAATACTAATTTATCACCAAAATATTTATTTATATTGTTTAATGATACTAACATTGAACACCTTTTCTAACTGTTATTACTATTACACTTATTATAGTGTATAATTATATCATAAAACATCGAAAAAATCAAAGGTTTGTTGTTATATTTTTTAACAAACCTTTGATGTAAATCAACTATATTTTAAGCATAATCAATATAATTTACTTATATAATCTATTTCTTGGCAATAAAGCATGAATATCCCTTTAATTTTAATTCGTCTGCTAACCTCTGTGCGTTTTCTTTTACTGCGAATGCACCGACTTGAACTGTGTATAATTCATAAAGTTTATCCGGGTCTTGTGACGTATCAGTATCTCCTGTTTTAAAATTAGCAATTCTAATAGAATGAAGTGCTACCG
>JAVWHI010000097.1:0-4928 GCA_036640155.1 Oscillospiraceae bacterium
AATATCATTAGGTTCACGCAAAAAACCATGTCCTGTTGAAAATCCATCTTTAAAAAGCTTAATGATATCAATTTGGCAACAAGTAGTTGTTAATGTGTAAAAATCCAAATCATGAATATGTATGTCTCCGCAGTTATGTGCAGCTGCATGAACAGGATCTAAAACGTACATTTCATAAAATTGTTTTGAACCTTCTGAACCATACCTTAACATTGTTCCCATAGCTGTGTCGCCATCAATGTTTGCGTTTTCACGCTTGATGTCAACATCAGCCGCTGATTTAAACGTTAAATCCTCATACGTTTTCATGAGTTTCGTATTCATTTCTCTAGCTCTTGTGCGTTCAGCTCTGTACAAAATGTAACTTTTTGCTGTTTTAGAATGTCCATTTTCTATTAAAACTTTTTCAACAGCGTCCTGCACTTGTTCAACACTTGGTGATTTTGTTTTTAAGGTGTCCTCTATATATTCGCAAACCTTATATGCAGCTTCAAGCGATTCATCATAATTAGTTCCACCTACTGACTCTGCAGCTTTAAAGATTGCGTTTGCTATTTTTTCAGCATTAAACGGTGCTTTTCTACCGTCTCTCTTTGTAATAGTTTTAATCATAGTATTTTTACTCCATTCCGCCGCTTTGCGTCAGCATAAAACATTAAAAAACATCCGGCTCTTACATCGCAAAGCAAAGAAAAACGTAAGAGTAAAAATCGTCCATGTGCTGTTTGCACTTTAGGGCAATTCCGCACGGACATATTAAATAATACAAAAGTCCCTAATTTATAAAGGCTTATCATCATTAATAATATTAGTTTTTTACTGTTTTAAATAAAATCAACAAAACACAACATCTTGTATGTAATGTGTCTGTTTTATAGTATATGATGTATTGCAGCAAATGTCAACAGTAATTTTTAAAATATAATTATTTTTCCGATTTGCACATAAATCATACTTGCCTAGTGTACATTATACACCAAAAAAAACGTGCAAAAAGATACATAAAAACACAAAAAAGAGTTAAATTACGCAAAAATATTAAGAGGTTTTTTACCTCTTAATATTTTCTTTTTTATATAAATTATTTTTTAAAATTTTATCCGCATTTGCTAAAACCACAGTTGCGACAACTAACACAGCCACCTTCATGTTCTAATGGGCTACCACATTCAGGGCAAAATTTGTACATTTTTTCGTTGCTTAACTTTTCATTGTTTTTGTTCGTAACAATTTTTTCCACCTGGTCGGACAAATTTTGTACTCCATTGGGAGCTTTTTGCAAATCATACACTTTTTTAATCACCTTTGAAATCGCATCAGGGCAAGAAGTGCATTTTAGACCTGCTTGGCGTACTGTCGATGGGCAACGAATGCCTTGCAACTGATTTAAAATTTCCTCGACCGGTATTCCGCAACGCAAAGCAATTGACACTAATCTTGCAGTTGACTCGGATTGTGAAGGGCATCCGCCAGCTTTTCCTGTACTTGTAAAGACTTCGCAAATTCCTTGGTCATCATAATTAACAGTTACATAGAGGTTACCGCATCCTGTTTTAACTCTTTCTGTAAGACCCATAATCATCTCAGGACGTGGACGAGGAGTTATCTTTAAGGGTTGTTGTTGTGCTGTGCCATTATTAACTGAGCCTATGTTTAACACTTGTGAATCACGCGAGCCATCCCTATAAATTGTAACGCCCTTACAGCCTAATTTATATGCTAACATGTAGACATCACTTACATCTTGTTTAGTGGCAGTGTTAATGAAATTAACAGTTTTAGAAACAGCATTATCTGTATACTCTTGAAAAGAAGCTTGCATTTTAATATGATATTCAGGTGAAATATCATGAGAGCAAACAAAAACATCTTTTATGTCTTGTGGTATTTCATCTATGTGTGCAAGAGTTCCCTCTGCAACAATTTTATTCATTATTTCATCAGTATATATTCCACGGTCAATTAAAGTTTGTTTTAAAATGTGGTTAACCTCAACCATTTGCGTACCATCCATAACGTTTCTTATGTATGCAAACGCAAACACAGGCTCAACCCCTGAACTAACGTCGGCTATAATTGAGAGTGTTCCGGTTGGCGCTATTGTTGTAATGGTACCGTTACGCAGTTGTTTGCTGCCTTTAAAAATGCTTTTTTCAAACAATGGAAATTCTCCACGCTTAGTAGCTAGCATTTCACTATATTCTTTTCCTGTTTTTGTGATGAACTGCATGATTTTTCCGCCTAATTCAACGCCCTCATCACTATTATAAGCGATACCCATAGTTAATAACATATCGGCAAAGCCCATAACTCCCAAACCAATTTTCCTAGTTTGTTTTGTATTAAAATCTATTTCTTTAATTGGATAATTGTTTACATCAATTACATTGTCAAGAAAATGCACAGCAGTGTTAACGGTATTACCTAGTTTCGTATAATCAACCACATACTTTGAGTTTTTATCTTTTTTCAACATATGAAGAAGGTTAATAGAGCCTAAATTACAAGATTCATATGGTAAAAGCGGTTGCTCACCGCATGGGTTAGTACTTTCAATTTCTGCAACAGACGGTACTATATTATCACGATTAAGTCTATCTAAAAAGATAATTCCAGGCTCACCGTTTCTCCACGCCGCCTCAACTATTTTTTCAAAAACTGCTTTTGCATTTAACTGTGATACTGCCTCTTTTGTTGCAGGATTTATCAAGTCATAATTCTGGTCGGCAATAACTGCTTTCATAAAGTCTTCAGTAATACCAATACTTATATTAAAATTCGTGATGTCCGCATTGTCTTTTTTGCAATCAATAAACGCTAAAATATCAGGATGGTCAACTCTTAATATACCCATATTAGCACCACGTCTTGTTCCGCCCTGCTTTACAGCTTCTGTAGCCATATTAAAAACTTTCATGAAACTTACAGGTCCTGATGCAACTCCGCCGGTTGTTTTAACAGTTGAGCCTGAAGAACGAATCCTAGAAAACGAAAATCCTGTTCCGCCACCTGATTTATGAATTAAAGCCGCTTGTTTTATTGTTTCAAAAATAGCCTCCATTGAATCCTCAATCGGCAAAACAAAACAAGCAGAAAGTTGACCGAGTGGTCTTCCTGCATTCATTAATGTCGGTGAATTTGGCAGAAAATCCAAATCTGTCATTAACTTTAAAAATTCAGCGGCAGTTTTCTCGACGTTGGCATCTTTATCATGTATTTTATCCGCAAGTGCAACCGCATTTGCAACACGTGCAAATAAGCCATCTACATCTTCAATTTGTTTACCGTCTTTATCCTTTGCTAAATAGCGTTTTTCTAACACCGTTTTAGCATTTTGCGAAATATTCATACCTACCAATCCCTTCATTTAGCCATTATATTGTATGCAGCTTTGTTCTTCGGTACAATATATTGTATCACCTTAATGTCGCTATTACAATAGATAAAAAAATATTTATACTTACTCATTCTTATACTAATCAAAATATTTATTATTGTCTATACTCTTTTAAACAAATGTCACTGAATTTATCTGTTTCACTGACAAAATAATATTTCATAAATTCGCAAGAAAAGCAACTAAAAACCTGCTTAAACATAGAATATATGCTGTTTGTAACATATTCTTCGTCGCTTCCCATAGTGGTTATAAGAACTCCTCTTTTTTGATAAACAGTATCTTCGTCTATGTTTTCTTTTTTTACAAAAAGCTGTTCAAGTCTATCAATAAAAACTTTAAGCGGAGCCGGCACGCTGTTAAAATAAATTGGTGTAGCAAAAATCAAAATGTCAGCATCTTCTACCGCTTGTAAAATGTTGCCCATATCATCCTCGCTATTAAAAATACAATTGTCGTCAATACATGCTTTGCAATCGATACATGGCAGTATAACCTGGTCGTACATATTTATAATAGTTGGGTCTGATATCGATAAATTTTCTAAAGCTGCATCGAGCGCTTTTTTAGTTGACGACTCTTCATGTGGTGAAGAAAAAAGCACTAAAACATTATTGTTTTTTTTGGCAATAGGCACAACGAACAACCTCCCCATCAGTTTTCAAAAGTTTTTTCAAATAAATTTCGTGATTTGTTATACAATTTGGGTTTTCGCAAAAAGTATTGCTCGGAAAATATTTCTCAGCTTCAATTTCTTGGTGTTTGGTTAACAGCGTTAAGATAAGTGCCATTCTCGCATAAACACCGTATCCTGCTTGCTTAAAGTACTTTGCTCTAGGATCATCATCAACATCTGTTTCAATTTCGTCAACTCGTGGAAGTGGGTGCATGATTATTAAATCACTTTTTCCTTTTTCCAACTTTACTGTATCTAAAATATAAACATTTTTTTGACTTAAATATTCTTCCTCACTTGAAAAGCGTTCTTTTTGAATACGTGTCATATATAAAATATCCAATGATTTTATTGCTTCGTCTAGTGAAAGGACTTCCGTATATTCACAATTAAGCGTATTCAGGTACTCTTTTATATATTTTGGCAATGACAGTTTTTGAGTGGAAACCAGAACAAATTTGTTATTATCATAATGTGAAAGAGCCTTAATTAAAGAGTGTACAGTTCTACCATTACGCAAATCTCCGCAAAAACCAATCGTTAGATTATTTAAACGACCTTTTTCCATTTTTAGCGTTACTAAATCAGTTAGGGTCTGTGTTGGATGAAGATGTCCGCCGTCTCCAGCATTAATAATTGGGCAACCGGAATATAAGCAAGCAGCTTTAGCAGAGCCTTCCCTTGGGTGACGCATAGCAATTATATCAGCATAATCGCTTACAACTCGTATTGTGTCTGTAAGGCTTTCCCCCTTTGAAACAGATGAGTTTTGAGGGTTATCAAATCCTATAGTTTTGCCTCCTAGACGCATCATAGCAGTTTGAAATGACATTTGTGTCCTTGTTGATGGCTCAT
>JAVWHI010000098.1:0-4888 GCA_036640155.1 Oscillospiraceae bacterium
TCTTAACTATGTTCTGCTTTTGCAAAGATTTATTGCGGTGCAGTTTGCAGTGAAAAAATAACAGCGCATGTAAGTTATGATTTTACAGGCATGCGGATTTTGCTGGTAGAAGACCATCTTTTAAACATTGAAGTAGCAAAAAAACTTCTCGCAGAGAAAAAAGCGGAAGTAGAAGTAGCAGAGAATGGACTTATTGCAATTGAAACTTTTGCACAAAGTCAAGTTGGTTATTTTGATTTAATTTTAATGGATATTAGAATGCCTGTTATGGATGGATTGACAGCGACGAAGTCAATTCGGCAGATGCGAAAGGCAGATGCAAAAACGATTCCGATTATAGCAATGACAGCCAATGCCTTTGATGACGATATAGAAAGGACAAATATAGCAGGTATGAACGCACATTTAGCAAAGCCAATAGAGCCTGAACTTTTATATAAGACGATAAATAATTTTTTAGTAATGGGGGAAAGTACTGAATGAAAAAACTAATGGACATTAAATCTGATTTTCTCGAACTTTCCATGCCAATGGCTTTGATAGTTGTTAAAATGTCTGACAAGCTAGAAATTCTTTTTGCAAACGAAATCTTTGTAAAATTGCTAGGGTGTGAAACTTTTGATGAACTAAGAGATTTTTACCATGATTCCGCATGGAATTTTGTTTCACAGGAAGATTTTGCAAGTCTTCATGAAAAAATCAAACAAAGAGAAGGAAAAACTGATCCATTTGAAGTTTCTTACCGTGCTGTAAAAAAAGACGGAAATTTGATTTGGCTATTTCAAAATTCACGTCACACATATGACGAAAACGGTGAGGAAATTGTCGTTGCATATTACACGGATATAACCTCGCAAAAACTGATGGAACAACAGATTCTTGCCGGTGCAAATAAGTATGAAACTTTGATTAATTCCATACCGGGCGGCGTGGGAATGTATCGTTGTAATGATAATTTTACGCCGATTTTCATGAGTGAGCGAACTTATGAGCTTTGTTCAATGACACGTCAAGAATATGAGCAGGCAACAAAAAATTCGACACTTGATGTATTTCATCCTGATGATAGACAAGGACTACTTGACGCTATAAAGCTAGCGACAACACAAAGAAAAAAGTTCGAGTATACTCACAGAGTTAAGCAAAAAGACGGGACATATCGATGGATGCGTGTTGCAGGTCAAGTGATTGACTCACCGGAGGGAGATCCGATTTTGTACACAGTTTTCACAGACTTACACGAGCAAATCAAGGCAGAACAAGCACTTAGGGAAAGTGAGTTTCGTTATGCCGCTGCGGTTAAGGCATCAAACATAAATATTTGGGAATATTTTTACGCTACTGATACGATGACGATTTTTTCGACTTCGCCTAAAGTAAATCCAAAAAATCTTATAATAAACAATTATTTAAATTCTGTAATTGAAGAGCAACACATAACTAATGATAGCGCAGCAGCGCTGTTTGAAATGATAAGAAAGCTTAAAGCCTGTGAGGCAGAAGTAACTGCCGACTTATGGATTAGGGACCGTCCTGAAGACGAATTTTGGTGTGAGCGAGTTGTTTATACTAATATTTTTGATGAAAGTGGAAATCCATACAAAGCATATTGTGTTGGTCATGATGTAACCAAAGAAAAAGAAGCGGAAAAGCGATATCTTGATGAACTTTCATATCGTGAGGCAATGCAAAAAGCGACAGTTGCCTCAATTAACGTTAATTTAACTTGCAATACAATTTTGGACTACAAGAGTAACTTTGATGAAATCACCGATAACATGAGAAAATCGTCTACAGTTCAAGATTATTTCCTAACTGTTTACGCAGAACTTACTAATAAAGAAATGCGTGATAAATGTGCAGCACTTTTCAATCGCACGTCACTTATGCAGCGTTTTGCTGATGGCGAAACGACAGTGTCAATGGAACTTGCTAGAAGAATTGAAGGACGTAGGT
The DNA here is from genome assembly GCA_036640155.1 of Oscillospiraceae bacterium. Taxonomy (GTDB): domain Bacteria; phylum Bacillota; class Clostridia; order Oscillospirales; family Ruminococcaceae; genus JAVWHI01. The sequence continues at coordinate 1,957 of JAVWHI010000098.1, forward strand.
ACTGGACGGTTTTGACAGCGCACATGATGAAAAAGCGTGAAACAAATGAAATTGTCGCTTTTTATATTCCACCAATGTAACAAATGAGCGTACAATGCAAAATGTAATGAATGCGATTGTGAAAACCGATTATGATTTTTTGGTTGTTGTTGATGCACAAAGAAATTCAGCAGTTCGCTACAGTGAAAAAAACCTAGGTAATACTTACGCATATGAAAGTGAAAACTTTGAGGAAGAAACACGTGAATACGTGCGTAAATATTTATTTGAGGAAGACCGTGAACGAGTAGTTAGTGAAGTGACGACAAAAAACATTCTAGAAAAGCTAGATAAATATACGACGTACAGCATTTTTTATAAAACGCTAGGTAAAGATGGACAGACACTGCATAAACAGTTACGGTTTAGCTATATCAATAAAGAGCTAAAGAGCTTTTTAATGACAAGAGTTGATATTACAGCGGCAGTGCAAGAGCAAGAAAAAAAGAATCAAGAACTTGTAGCAGCTGTAGAGATGGCGCAACAAGCAAACGAGGCAAAATCCGAATTTTTATCACGTATAAGTCACGAAATACGCACTCCAATGAACGCTATTATGGGAATGAATCAGCTTGCACTTCAGCATATGGTTGACACGGGGTTTGTTGAAGATTGCATTAAAAAATCACAATACTCGTCCCAGTATTTGATGCTTTTAATCAATGACATTCTAGACATGTCAAAGATTGAAAGTGGAAATGTAGTGATTGAAAGCAAAATAATAGATAGCCAACTAATTATGGAAGCAATAAATACAATAATTGGAATGCAAGCAAAAACTAAAGGGGTCGGATACAGTGTAACTGATTTTACCAGCGATAGGGCTTATTTAGGAGACAGTGTACGATTGCAGCAAATTTTAATTAATATTTTATCAAACGCTGTTAAGTTTACGCCGGCAGGAGGCAAAGTAGACCTTAAAATAACGCATGCAACGAGAAGTGAGAAGATAGAAAAAGTGCTTTTCACAATAAGTGATACAGGAATTGGAATAAGTCCTGGATTTTTGCCAAACATTTTCAAGCCATTTACGCAAGAGCATAGTAATGCTACAACGGGTTATGGCGGAAGTGGATTAGGACTTGCTATTTCAAAAAATATAGCAGTTTTAATGGGCGGAGACATAACGGTTGAAAGTGAGTTAGGAAAAGGAACTACTTTTTATGTTACGATACCGTTTTTAATTCACGATTCTAAACATGAAAAAGTTCAAGAGGGGCAAGATGAAGAGCAGACAGATACATTCGATTTTACCGGCAAAAAAATACTCCTTGTTGAAGATCACGATTTAAACATAATGGTAGCAAAAAAGCTGTTAGAGTTTACGAATATTGAAGTAGAGGTTGCTGTTAATGGAAAAATTGCACTTGATATCTTATCACAGGGAAATGAAAAAAAATACGATGCTATACTAATGGATATCAGAATGCCAATTATGGACGGACTTGAGGCAGCACAAAGAATAAGAAGTTTAGATAATGCGTGGGCAAAAACTATACCAATTATAGCAATGTCTGCGAATGCGTTTGATGAAGACAGGCAAAAGTCCAAAGCGGCCGGAATGAATGCACACCTTGCAAAACCAATTGACTCTCAGCTACTTTATCGCACTTTAAGTAGTTTGATGTCGCAGAAAGGTGATAAATAAGATGGATGAACTATTCACAAAGTTAGAAGAATATGGCGCAGATATAGAGGGCATAAAGGGTAGGTTTTTAGGAGATAAAGAACTTTATAAAAACTGTTTTAACACATTTTTGTCTGATAAATCGTTTGCTGGTTTAGGAGAATCGCTAAAAAGTAAAGACTATCAAAAAGCATTCGAGTATGCGCACACATTAAAAGGAATAACCGGAAACATGGGAATAACGCCGCTTTATGAGGCGGTTTGTACACTTGTTGAAAAGTTACGAGCAAAGGAATATAATAAGTTAGAGCAAGACTATGAGCAAATAATGAAATGGTTTGAAAAATTAAAAACGCTACAGTAATAAAAAAAGCAACCACCCTTTTTTGGGTGGTTGCTCTATTTTTATCTAATTTTTCTTTTCAAAATTTTATTTACCGGTTGACAAATAGCAGGTGAAATTACTGCACTAACAACCGCTTCTGGTATACCGCTTGTTAAAATTGTCATGCCAATGATTGCTATCATAGCAGTTCCGGCAAGAGACGAGTATTGTGAGCCAAAGAAAACCCAAATTCCGCCCATAACTAAAAATGTATTTGTAAGGCTACCTAATGCGGCGGCGATTGCCATAGTAAGAATGTTTTTATTAGGAAGTTTTTCTTTTAAAACTTTAAAAACGATACCAGCAACTGCTCCGGTTAAAATACGTGGTACGAAACAAATAAGAATGCTAGCGAAATTGCCATGGAAGTCTCCAAAAGAATAAAATGGTGTAAAGACGAATGCGATTAGTGGATTTGGAGGCATAAAGGTCCAAACAATGAAACTAAATGCTGCGGCGATAAATCCCATCAACGTACCGGCTTTTGTTCCTAGCAGAATTGCTGTAATAACAACCGGAATCATTGCAAGAGTAGCCACAATCGGACCTAATGCAGGCAACGAGCCTAATGGAGTGAAACAGAAGATTGCCTCTATTGCAATCAGGATTGAAAACTGCACTAACTTCGTAGTGCTTCTTTTTTTTGTTGACACAAAAAATTCCTCCTTGCTATTGCTCTAAAATTCATTAGATGCAATGCGTAAATATTTATATTAAGCCTTTTTAGGCGAAATATTTCTTTTATAAATCATGTTAAGACCCTCTAAAACGAGATCGTCGTCAATAACAATTTTGGTTTCGCAGTGTGGGATTATGCACGAAGAAATCCCACCGGTTGCTACAACAAAAGCCTCTTCTTTAAGGGTAGAACTGATTTTTTT
>JAVWHI010000099.1:0-1579 GCA_036640155.1 Oscillospiraceae bacterium
CAGCAATGGATTCGGTGGCTGTAGCTATTGTTCGGATGAGGGTAGCGGTGATTTTGCAGGTGACGTTCACGATAGCTTGAAAGTGCAATTCGAGTTAGTAAAACAACAGCTTCATAAAAAATGGCACGATGCAAAGTATATTGCATATTTTCAAGCTCATACAAATACCTATGCACCACTTAGTGTACTACAAAACTTATTTGAAGAAGTGCTAACTTATGAAAACGTTGTTGGATTAAGCATTGCAACACGTGCTGATTGTTTAGAAGATGATGTAGTAGAGTATCTCTACAACCTAAGTTGCCGCACATATTTAATTGTAGAATTAGGACTGCAAACAATTCATGACGAAACAGCAAATAAAATCAATCGCTGTCACAGTTATGCTGATTTTTTAAACGGATATAATAAATTAAAGTCACGTGGAATAAACGTTTGCGTTCATATTATAAACGGTCTGCCTGGCGAAACAAGGCAGATGATGGTTAAAACTGGTTTGGAAGTTGGCAAACTAAATCCTCACTGTGTAAAAATTCATCTTCTTCACGTACTAAAAAACACAGTCATTGCAAACCAGCTACAAAATAATGAGTTTTCACTTTTATCTTTAGACGAATATATAAACATTGTTTGCGATCAGCTTGAAGTTTTACCACAATCAGTTATAATCCAACGAGTAACCGGAGATGCTGACCCACAAAAATTAATAGGTCCTTTATGGAGCATGAAAAAATTCGTTGTTATGAACGAAATTGATAAAGAACTTGCACGCCGAAAAAGTTTTCAAGGAAAGCTCATATAAAAATAATACAGCTATATCAAGTTTTCATGCTTGATGTCGCTGTATATTTTTATGAATTAGTAAAAGAATAATGTTATTACAGTAAAAACTTTCGTGTGCTATTTTTTTAAAATTTAAGGAGCGATTTTATGCCTAATTTAAGCGTGCAGGATATGCTAAGAATTAAAAGCCTTTTAAATCTCGAACTATTACAAGTAAAAAAATACAGCAAATATGCAAATACCACTAAAGACCCACAGCTTAAAACAAGCTATGAGCAAATTTGTGCAAAACATCAAGTACATTACAAATCACTAATTGAAATTCTAAATCAAAACTAAAGTGGCTTAATGGAGGAAAAACACTATGAATATGCAAATTACAATTGATTCTAAGTCATTTGACGATAAAGACATGCTTTTTGACTGCATTACATCACAAAACAATGTCATAAAAGAGTATGTAGAAAGTTACTTGTCGTCTTCGTCAATTTCTATAAAAGAAAAATTAGTAAATTTACTCGACGACGAAATTATAATTGAACAAAGTCTATTTTTAGAAAGTCAAAATAGGAAGCTTTTTTGTGTAAAACAAGCTGATAAAGACGAAATAGATAAACTGCTTTCTTCTCTTGAAACTACAAGCGACTAATCATCAAATACACTGTTTTGAAGTTTTATGTTGTCTTCACGCAATTTTTGTGTCAACATCTCATCTTTAACAAATATATTATTGTTTTTAATCAAGACGTCGCCCTCTTTTTATTTCAAGTAAAAGAGGGCGACGTCTTGATTAAAA
>JAVWHI010000099.1:1654-4835 GCA_036640155.1 Oscillospiraceae bacterium
TATTATTGTTTTTAATCAAGACGTCGCCCTCTTTTACTTGAAATAAAAAGTCACTTAAAGGTATTAAAACTTTTTTATCACCGCATAAACAAACAGCTTTATTGCTTTCAATTCTATCAATAATTATTGTTTTTTTCATGTTTTCACTTTCCCACCTGGTTAAAAATTAGCACTGTTACTTTACTACTTTGATTTTTCTTCTGTAATATTGTACGAATTTTCAGTGAAATTAATAACTATAGTTCCACTTAAATCTGTACGATAAACTTTTGTATTGCCTTTTTTAAATCGGTTTAACACTTCCAAACTTGGATGATTATAATCGTTATTTTTACCGACACTGATAAAAGCTGCTGTTGGACTAGTCGCTTCTAAAAATGCGGAAATTGATGAAGAATTACTTCCATGATGTGCTACTTTTAAAAAGTCTATGTTAAGATTAAATTTTTGATTTAATAAATCTTTCTCTGCTTTTGATTCTATATCACCAGCAAATAAACTAGCGTATCCATTTGAAGTAAAACGTGAAACCACTGACATATTATTTAAGTCTTCAAATTCAGATGATGGTGCTAAAATTTCTAGTGTTCCCTCTCCAACTTCAAAACTAAGTCCAGGTTTTGCAGGAGTTATTTTTAGTCCTTTTTCAGCAACTGCTGTTAAAAAATTAGTGTAAACTTTAGTCGTTGGAACTATTGCATCAGGAATTTTTGGTGCAATTATTTTGTCTATTTTAAACGCCTTTATTACTTCAGGCATTCCACCAATGTGGTCTAAATGAGGGTGCGTGGCAATAACTATATCTAGTTTTTTAACCCCTACACTTTCTAGATATTTTATAAGCTTTGCAGAGTTTTCTCTTTCTCCTGCATCAATTAATACATTAGCATCTTCACTTTTTATTAGTATGCTGTCTGCTTGACCTACATCAATAAAATGAATAGATGTCGATGCCTTGTCATTTTTTATTGGCTCGTTTTTTAAAAACGCTCCAATTTCAGTCCACGATGGAATGTATTTGAAATTTAGCTTGCTGTCAATAGTTACTAATAACGCAAAAGAAAGTATAATTGCAACGATTATACAAAAAAATACATTTATCTTTTTCTTTTGTTTGAAGCGTTTGTACATTTCAAGTTTTCTCCTTTTTTACTGCCATACTGTTTTGGTACCGGTGTTTTTGCCCGAATTAAACAGTCTTTTCCACTTCCAATTAAGTCTTTTCTGCCTGTAATGGTTAAGGCCTTTACAACCAAATCATAGTTTTGTGGCATAAAATACTGCAATAAAGCTCTTTGCATCGATTTTTCAAGAGGCGTTTTTGCAACATAGACACTTTTAGATGTATATGGGTCAATGCCTGTATAGTACATACAAGTTGAGACTGTTCCGGGTGTTGGGTAAAAATCCTGTACCTGTTCCGGACGTATGTTTTCATTTTTTAAAAACACAGCAAGTTCGACAGCATCTTTTAACGTGCTACCTGGGTGTGACGACATAAGATATGGTACAAGATACTGGTCTTTATTTATTTTTTTATTATAATCAAAATACTTTTGCGAAAATTCTTTATATGCTTTTATATGTGGTTTTCCCATTAAGTCAAGCACAGCAGCACTGCAATGTTCTGGTGCAACTCGCAATTGTCCGCTTATATGATATTGCACAAGCTCTTTAAAAAAATCATCGTTTTTGTCTTCAAGCATATAGTCGTACCTAATACCTGAGCGAATAAAAACTTTCTTCACACCCGGTATTTCTCTTATTTTTCTCAACATATGCAGATATTGAGTATGCTCAGCAATTAACATTTTGCACGGTGTTGGTGCTAAACATTTCTTATCTTTACAAAATCCATGTTCAATTTGCTTATCACAAGAAGTCCTTCTAAAATTAGCAGTTGGTCCACCTACATCATGAATATACCCTTTAAAATGTGGATTTGAAGTAAAACTTTTAGCCTCTGCAATTACCGACTCTTCACTTCTACAAGTAACTTTTCTGCCTTGGTGAAATGCAATGGAACAAAAATTACACGCTCCAAAACACCCTCTATTATGACTAATTGAAAACTCAACTTCTTCAATAGCCGGCACACCGCCTAAAGCTTCATAACTCGGGTGATAAGTACGCATATAAGGCAGCGAGTAAACCCAATCGAGCTCCTCTTGCGTTAATGCTTGCATTGGAGGGTTTTGCACTAACATTTGCTCCCCATGCCTTTGTACAATTCCTTTACCAATAAGTTCATCTTGCTCATTCATCTGTTGATGTGTAGCTTTTGCATAGCTTTTTTTATCAGTAGCGACAATTTTATAATCCGGACACTGTACAAATCCCCACGGAGTATTTACCGGTTGAGTTAAGTAACATGTACCTCTAATGTTAGTTAGTGCGCTTATATTTTCTCCTAATGCTAACCTATTAACAATTTCTATCGTTTGTTTTTCGCCCATTCCATAGGTTAACAAGTCCGCTTTACTGTCTACTAAAACTGATGGGCGAACAGCATCGTCCCAATAATCATAATGTGCAAATCTTCTTAACGAGGCCTCTAGTCCGCCAATTATAACTGGTGTATCCGGGAAAATGCGTTTTACAGCATTCGAGTACACACTAAGCGCTCTATCTGGTCTTCTACCTGCTTTTTTACCGGGCGAATAAGCATCATCATTACGTCTTTTTTTTGCAACTGTATAATGTGCTACCATTGAGTCAATATTTCCAGATGCTATTAAAAAGGCAAACTTTGGTTTTCCAAGTTTACAAAAATCATAGTCATCTTTCCAATTTGGCTGTGATATTATTCCAACTGTATAACCTTGTGACTGGATAACACGAGAAATAATTGCCGCACCAAAACTGGGGTGGTCAACATAAGCGTCACCCGTTATACAAATAAAATCCAGTTGAGTTATTCCTTGCGTTTCAAGTTCTTGCTTAGTAATTGGCAAAAATCCAGACATTAATTATTCCTCATTATTCATATTCATTTCTATCCATTGTTGACGTGTAATATTAATTTGTCTAGGCTTGCTTCCCTCAAAAGGTCCTACTATTCCCTTAGCTTCCATTTCATCAATAATTCTTGCAGCTCGTGCATAACCAACTTTAAGTTTACGTTGTAAGTATGAAGTTGATGCTTGACCGGCTTCTATTACTACATTTACATAATCATATA
>JAVWHI010000100.1:0-4739 GCA_036640155.1 Oscillospiraceae bacterium
GATGGATTTTCAACAGGACATGGTTTTTTGCGTGAACCTAATGATATTCAAAGTTATTCAGCTCTTGCTTGTATTGCAATTCAGTCGAATCAAAATGACCAACATGGCGGTCAAAGCATACCGAACTTTGAATATGGCATGGCTTTTGGCGTTAAAAAGACATATATAAGAATTTTTACGATTAATCTTTCAAAGTCACTAGAACTTTTGGCAAATGTTGATGATGCACTTACTGTTGCAAAGTCGATTGTTGCACAGATAAAAGAAAAATATAATTTATCACCGTCATTAGCTAACGTAGATGAATTTCAAAAAGTTGAGCGTGAGTGGTTAAGTCAATATGCAGACGAAGCTGTTTGTGATAGAGTTGACGAATTTACAAAAAGAAAGACGCTTGCTGAAACTGATAGGGCAACTTTTCAAGCTATGGAAGCACTAATTCATAATCTTAACACTATGCACTCTCGTGCAGGTGCGCAAATTCCATTTAGTTCGATTAACTATGGACTTGATACTTCAGACGAAGGCAGAATGGTAATGAAAAATGTTTTGCTTGCTACTGAAAAAGGGTTAGGTGATGGTGAAACTCCAATATTCCCAATTCAAATTTTAAAGGTTAAAGAGGGAATAAATTATAATCCAAGCGACAAAAATTACGATATATTTAAACTTGCATGCAAGGTATCAGCAAAGAGATTGTTCCCTAATTTTTCATTTATTGATGCACCGTTTAATATAACGAATTACAAAGAAGGCGACAGTGATAGTGAAGTCGCATATATGGGTTGCAGAACACGTGTCGTTGCTAATAATTACGATAAATCACGTCAAGTAACCGGAGGACGTGGAAATTTAAGCTTTACTTCTATTAACCTTCCTCGTTTAGGTATTGAAGCAAAAGGTGATTTGAACAAGTTTTATTCTATGCTAGACGATAAAATGGAACTTATATGTGATCAGCTGTTACATAGATTTAAAGTGCAATCTCAAAAAAAGGTTAAAAATTATCCTTTTTTAATGGGTCAAGGAGTTTGGCTTGATTCGGAAAAGCTAGGATTTGACGATGAAGTCGGCGAAGTTTTAAAACATGGAACGTTAACTATGGGCTTTATTGGATTAGCTGAAACATTAGTTGCGCTAACCGGTCAGCATCACGGACAGAGCGAAGAATCCAGAAAATTAGGTCTTGAAATTGTTGCTGCAATGAGAAAGAAAATGGACGATAAAACAAAGCAAACAGGACTTAACTTCTCACTTATTGCTACTCCGGCAGAAGGTTTATCAGGACGTTTTGTCAAGATAGATGCCGAAAAATATGGAAAAATCAAGGGCGTTACAGACAGAGAATATTATACAAACTCATTCCACATTCCTGTTTATTTTAACATTAATGCATTCGATAAAATCCGTATTGAAGCACCATATCACGAGCTAACTAACGGTGGACATATTAGTTACATTGAACTTGATGGCGACCCGTTAAAAAATCTAGATGCGTTTGAACAAGTTGTACGTTGCATGAAAGAAAGCGGCGTTGGATATGGCTCAATAAATCACCCGGTAGACCGAGACACTGTTTGCGGATATTCAGGTGTTATTGATAACGAATGTCCTAAATGCGGAAGAAAAGAAAGCGATAGTGATATTAAATTCGAAAGAATAAGAAGAATCACAGGCTACTTGGTTGGAACAGTAGACAGGTTTAATAACGCAAAACGTGCAGAAGAACGAGATAGAGTTAAGCATTTATAATTAATAAGTTTAAATAAATTGCGAAAGGTTTGAGTAAATAATACACTCAATGATTTATAATTATGGAATATCAACTAGAAGTTGCAGGCTATAATAAAGAATCAATAGTCGATGGAAAAGGTATTAGATATACTGTTTTTATGCAAGGATGCCCTCACCACTGCGTTGGATGTCATAACCCAGCTACTCACCCTTTTACAGGTGGAACAGTCGCAGATATTGATGAAATCGCTAGTGAAGTCATTTTAAATCCTCTTATAAAAGGAATAACGCTCAGTGGGGGAGAGCCTTTTTCTCAAGCAAAGGCGCTAATACCGCTTGTAAACAAAATTAGAGCAAGCAATAAAGACGTTTGGGCGTATTCCGGTTATACATATGAGCAACTTGATAGTGGTATTTGTGAGGCATCACAAGAACTTTTAGGTTTAGTTGATGTGTTAGTAGATGGGAAATTTGAACTAGAAAAACGTGATCTAACCCTCTTTTTTAGAGGCAGTTCAAACCAACGATTTATTGACTTTAATCAAACACGCAATCAAGGAAAAATAATTTTACTAGATTTATGAAAAAAGCTTGCTATTTTCAAAACAATGTGGTATACTAAATTATATTAAATATGAATGAGGAGAAAGACTGGGAAAACCCAGTCTTTCATTTGTTATGTAATGCTATTATTACATAACCACTAAATCATAAGAATGGAGTTAATATATGTCAAAAAAAGGTGGAAACACAGTTGAGACAGTTTTTGAAATTGCACAGCCAATTGCTCAAGAGTTAGGTTTGATTTTATGGGATGTTCGATTTGAAAAAGAGGGTTCATCGTGGTATCTAAGAATAATCATAGATAAACCGGAGGGCGTTTCTTTTGACGACTGTGAAGCAATAAGCAGACCGCTTGATAAAAAACTTGATGAACTAGACCCAATTGAGCAAGCGTATTATCTTGAAGTTTCTTCGCCTGGAATAGGTAGAGAGCTTAAAAAAGATTGGCATTTCACACAGTCACTAGGTAAAATGGTGGATATAAGGCTTATAAGACCGTGCGATGGCGTGCGTGACTTTTGCGGAATATTAAACCTAATTGAAAAAAACATTATTACTGTTTCTGTGGAAGAAAAAGAAATTAAATTTGATTTATCTGACTGTGCATTTGTAAAACTGCACGAAGATTTATAAAATAGATTTGCCACAAAAGCGGTTAAAACATAGGCACTGTAAGTTGCTAGTATATTTACATTTTAATTAATCGAAGGGAATGTTTTAGAAAATGAATAACGAATTATTTGACGCATTGGATCTGCTTGAAACTGAAAAAGGAATATCTGCTGATGCTGTTTTGGAAAGCATTACAAACGCTGTTGCTGTTGCAATTAAAAAATATTATAATGTTGACGACCAAAACGTGTTAGTAGAACTTGATTCTGTAACTAAAAAGTTCAAAGTAAGTCTTTTAAAGGAAATTGTTGAGGTTGTGGAAAAAGAAAATACACAAGTTTCTATAGAAGATGCACTAGAAAAAAACAAGCGTGCTAAAGTAGGTACAATGCTAACTATAAAACTTGATACAAAGCAAATTGGCAGAATTGCCGCACAATCAGGTAAAAACTTGATACATCAGGGAATAAATGATGCGGTTAAAGCACAAATGATGGAGCAATATAAGAATAAACTTCATGAAGTTATATCAGTGAAGGTGCAAAAAGTTGAACCTAAAACTGGAAACGTAACAGTTAATATTGATAAAAACGAAGTTATATTGTTTAAAAACGACCAAATTCCAGGTGAGATTTTGGTTGAGGGAGACGTAATAAAAGTATATGTTAGTGACGTTGTTAGCTCGGAAAGACGTTGCTCAATTAAAATTTCAAGAACGCACAGGGATATGATTAAGCGTTTGTTTGAAAGTGAAGTTCCTGAAATTTTCGAGGGAATTGTAGAAATAAAGGCAGTTTCAAGAGAAGCAGGCTCAAGAAGTAAAATCGCAGTTTTTAGCAATGATAAAAACGTTGACCCTATTGGTGCATGTATTGGAAGCAAGGGCGCACGTGTAACAAATATTGTTGAAGAACTCAATGGCGAAAAAATTGATGTTGTTAAATATAGTGAAGACCCACAAGAATATGTTAAACAAGCATTATCACCATCTGATGTTATCAAGGTTGAAATATTAGATGCTGAAGAACGAGTTTGCCGTGTAACTGTTCCTGATACACAACTTTCACTCGCAATTGGAAATAAAGGACAAAATGCAAAACTTGCAGCAAAGTTAACAGGATATAAAATAGACATAAAACCAGAAAGCGGTTTTTTTGAAGAAAAAGAGTAGTCATTAGGAGGTGTTTAGTATGCAACAGATTAAAAAAACCCCGTTACGTAAATGCACCGGTTGTAACCAAATGAAAGCAAAAATTGAGTTGGTGCGTGTTGTTAAAAACAAGGAGAATGAAATCTTTTTAGATTTAACAGGCAAAAAACCGGGTCGTGGTGCATACGTTTGCAATAGCCTCGAATGTTTTAAAAAAGCTCGAAAATCCAGAGGATTTGAACGCGCTTTTTCATGTAGAATTTCAGACGAGCTTTATGATAGTTTAGAAAAGGAAATCGACAAGAATGGATAAAATAGCTCAAATGATCTGCATGGCAAAACGTGCAGGTAAGTTAATATTAGGATTTGACGTTGTCAAGCAAGCATTACAAAAAGATGAAGCCGAACTAATACTTATAGCATCAGATGTGTCGCCAAAAACTGAAAAAGAAATAATGTTTTTTTTAGAAAAATTCGACGGTGATTTTTTAAAAGTAGATATAACATTAGATGAATTTTGGTTTTTAATAGGTAAACGAGTTGGTGTTATTGCGGTGACAGACCAAGGATTTAGTGATAAAATAAAAACATTAGTTACAAGCCACACAAATTAGGAGGAAAACGTATGATACAAAAAAAATACAAGCATATATATTACAAAATTTTATTGATAAATATG
>JAVWHI010000101.1:0-4734 GCA_036640155.1 Oscillospiraceae bacterium
GTGCAGGGTATAAGCTAAAAACGCCGGCAAAAGAGGCGTATTCAGCGGCTATTTTGGACGAGCTAGGTATTGCAAATTACGAATCCGCAAATTTTAGCAGTACAGCACAAGACACAGCTTATATTAGCACTTCTGAGTATAAACGAAGTCTTGAATTTGCACCTGATGTAGTAGTAATAATGATGGACATTAAAACTTCACAAACGACAGATGAAAGTAAGTTTAAGAGTGAAAACACATCACTTATTAATTCATATAAGTTATTAGAAAGCAATCCAACGATATTTTTCTGCTCTGCACCAACTGCATTAAAAGGTGTAGATAACGCAGTTTCTAATGAAGAACGTGAAAAGAAAGCAGCACTTCAAAAAGAAATTGCAAGTCAATCGAAGGTAAACTTTATAGATATAAAGGAAAATACCAAAGACTTTTCTACTGATATGTTTATAGAAAACAGTGCAGTGTATATTAACGCACAAGGACATCAAAAAATCGCAAAAAATGTTGCTGATGCGTTTAAACAAGCACGAGGAACTGTTTGCTTATCACAACTTGTATTTTTAGAACAGCTTGCAGATATGGATCAGTCGCTATTTGTGTCTAAGATTTGGGATAAATACGACATAGCAAAAAAAGAACTACAGTTTATTTTATCTAATAAATCAGCGACTGTTGAGCAGATAACAAAAGCACGTGAAAAACTTAATAAGGCATACGAAAAGTTATCTGACGGACTTGACCCAAAAATGACTAGAGTAGCTTGTGTTGGAGACAGCATAACTTATGGCGGTGGCAATAAGACGTCATCATATCCGGCAATACTTCAAACTAAATTTGACCAAAGCGGTAAAAAAGGTAAGTTTACAGTAAAGAATTACGGAGTAGATGGGCTTATGGCGTCACCTCGGCAGGGTTGTGGATTAACTAGTCACGAAAATTACATTAAGAGCAAAGCGTTTTTACCAAACATTGTTGTAATAATGCTTGGCACAAACGATGCAAAGTATATAGGTGAAAACTCACCACTTTATAAAGACGATATGAAGTCGATAATAAAGGCATTTCAAGACCTACCTAGCAAACCAAAAATATACATAGCAACTTCGCCACGTGCGCACGATGTTGGCAATAAAGGACCTGGTAGAGACTGGGCGAGTGCAATTAATGAAAAAATAGTCCCACTTCAACGAGAACTAGCAAAGGAACTTGATTTACCATTAATTGACGTAAACGAATATACAAAAGACATGAAAGCGAAAGTTTCCGATGGAATCCACGGTCCATATCCGGACATTGCAGAATGTATTTTCAAGGGAATAAGCGAGTAAAGAGCCAATTTGTGAGTACTAAATTTTAATATTAAGCGAGGTTAGAAAATGAGTATTGTTAATCAAAATGCGATAACTAAAATAGAAAAAAGCGGTAAAATTAAAGTTGCTTTTATTGGTGACAGCGTGACATACGGCCATTTTTTAGATGACCCTATAACCATGTCGTTTCCGGGGCTAATAAAAAAGGCTATGCCACAAACTAAATTTGATGTGCAAAATTTTGCACTAAGCGGTACAACACTTACTTTTAATGGTGATGAGCCATATGTTAATAGTGAGTTATATCAGCAGAGTTTACGCTTTAATCCTGACGTTGTTGTGATTATGCTAGGCACTAACGATTCTAAGCCGATTAACTTTGATAATGAAAAAATATCTAAGTATAAAAGCGACGCAGTTAGTTTAATTAATTCTTATAGAAGTTTAGAATCTGCTCCAATCATTTACTTTAACACATCACCGGTGGTTTTAGGAGATGGACTAGCTAAAGGAAGTGAGTATTGGATTTCAAACAAAAACGTTTGTTATATTGCTAAACTTCAACGAGAAGTAGCAGATGAAAACGACACATGTCAAATTGACATATATGATAAGACACAGTATTTCACAGAAAAAATGTTTCGTGAAAATGACGGAGTTCACCCCGGTGCTTTTGGGCATCAAGAACTAGCAAAAATAATATTAAATGCGTTTGGGATATAATTTTTGCAGGTAAAAATGAGCATCATTAAATTAAAATATAAACATTTTAAAGGAGGTCTTTTTATTGAAACGTCAAAAAATTTCAAAAGCCGTAATAGCCTTAGTTTTATCTATGATAATGATTTTGTCTTTTAGCGGTTGCAAGCCAAAAAAACCTAAGGACACATCGTCATCATCATCTAAGGTAAGCTCTCAGGTGTCCTCAAACACAAGCTCTGACGTCTCGTCAGACGTAAGTTCTGATGTGTCGTCAGACGTAAACTCTGAGGTGTCATCAAACTCAAGCTCTACTGTTGTAACCCCACCTAGTAGTTCTGAGCAAAGCAAAGTACCGCCACCATCTTCATCAGAAATAAGCAAACCAGACCCTGTGAAAGTTTCTAAAGTCAAGATAGCTTTTGTAGGTGACAGTATTACTTATGGACATTTTTTAAATGATCCAAACAGAGAATCATTCCCAGGAATTATCGAGAGTAAATATGATTCAGAAAAATACTTTGTAAAAAACTATGGTAAAAGCGGTACAACGCTAACTAAAGCCGGAAATGACCCATATGTTTTAACAGGAGATTATAAAGGCAGTATAAGATTTAATCCAGATGTTGTAATGATTATGCTAGGCACTAACGATTCAAAACCTATCAATTTTGATGGTGGTAAAATTAATAAATACAAAGAAGATGCTATTGCACTAATTAATTCTTATAAAAACTTAGCATCAAAACCTGTTATTTATTTTAATACTTCTCCGTTTGTTTATGGCTCTGGACTAGGTGGTGGCACCGACAGAATCACAAATGAAAAAGTAGCTGAAGTAGTTAAAATCCAAAAAGAAATCGTTAAGGAAACGGGCGTATACAGTATAGATATGTACGCAAAAACGAAAGTATTTGGTGCGGATATGTTTAGAGCAGGAGATGGAGTACACCCTAGCAGTAAAGGACATATCGAAATGGCGAATATTATAATGCAAGAACTTAAATCAAATCCAGATGTACAAAAACTTAATAAAAGATTCGAATAAAGTAAAGCATTAATAAAAAACGGAGCATAATTAGTGAAATCTTCTTAAGTGTCACGCTAGTGGCGTTTTAAGAAAACCCGCTAATTATGCTCTAATTTTTATCTAAAAAAAGATAATACAAGTTTAGTGAGTAGTAAATACAGTTTTCTTGCATTTTTTCCAAATGGCAAAAGCAACAATAAAAGTAAGTCCACTAGAAATAGTTGGCGTGAAGAAAACGCCATATACGCCAATTACCGAAGTTAAAATAAATAAGCACAATAATGGAAAAATAATAGCTCTAAAAACCATAATGACCATAGACTCTTTAGGCTTATCCATCGCAGTTAAAAAAGCACTTGTGACCATGTTAAACCATGTAAACATGTATGATGGAGCAAACAAGAGTAGTGCGTTAACCGTCATAGTAGTCATTAATGGGTCATCACCTTTTACAAAAAGGCTTGTTAGAAATCCAGGGAAAAGCATAACTACCGCTAGGCATAAAAAAGATAAAGCGGCGGTCGAAATACAACAAACTTTAAAAAAGGAAAAGGCTCGCTTAGTTTGTTTTGCACCTAAATTATAGCTAACAGCAGGAGAAACCGCATCAAGTACACCATATAAAACCCCAATTAAAACAGTGTCAATATACATAACAATGCTGTAACTAGCTACAGCGATAGCACCGCCTAGAGCTAAAAGGAAGATATTTATAACAGTAGAAATAAATGACCCTGCAATACTACTAAAAAATTCTGAAGCACCATTATAAACTATTTTTCTAAATTCAGCAAAAGACATTTTCGGTTTTGTAAAATGAAGCGTGATTTTTTTTGTAAAAAACGGTGCGTAAGAAAAAATAGCACCGATAAACATACTAGCAACCGAAGAAATAGCAGAAAATTCTATACCAAGTCTTAAATGAGCGATAAAAAACCAGTCTAAGACGATGTTTAAAAGAGAAACCACAATGTTTACCCACATGCTGTACTTTGCCTTACCGCATGTTCTTAAAAAGTTATCCAGAGCAAAAAGCGGCATAATTAAAGGAAAACTTAACATAAATACTTGAAGATATTTATAAGCCATTTCAGCAAGTAAAGTGTCTTTAATGAGAAAATATATTAGCGGTTTTGCAAATATTATTCCTAAAACTGAAAAAATAGCGCCAATGCCAATAATAATTAACACACTAGCAGAAAAAAGATGTTTTGCTTTTTTTATTTCACCTTCACCGAGTGCAATTGCGACTTTAACAGAGGAGCCGACAGCTATCATATTAGAAAGTGCGAAGATAATCATAGCAATAGGCATGACTAAATTTACAGCGGCAAGGGCGTGTTCGCCTATGAATCTGCCTACAAAAATACCGTCTGAAATCATATATATAGAAGAAAAAACCATGCTAAGTATGCCGGGCATTGCTAACTTAATAAATACACTTCTAACTGGAAGTGTAACGAATTGTTTTTCTATCATGAGGTTTAAGATGCCTTTCTTAAAATAATTTTAGCACTACTTCCTTCCAAACTTGCTTTGGATTGACAGATAGGTCGTATAAAATTGCCTGGTCAATCCCAATTAATGTAGTGTAAAGAATTTGTGCATTTATTTGTGGATTAAATGAAGGTGGAAATGCACCAATAGCTACGCCACAGTCCATAGCCTTATTTATATAAGAAATAAAGTTCGAGT